>JAFPAZ010000252.1 GCA_017390645.1 Lachnospiraceae bacterium | reverse complement strand
AATGTTCATGGTTTGACATGTAAAAGAAAATATGATACGTTAAGGGAAAAATGAATCGTTACAGTAAAGTGGAGGATGTTATGAGACTTAGAAATGTGAAGGGTTCCAGAGAGACCATTGCGGCAAGTGAATTTACCATAAATGAACCGAATCAGTTCAAGGGAAAATGGAAGGAAGAAGTATTTGGAAATGAAAATCCCATTCATATTGAAATAGGTATGGGAAAGGGTAAGTTTATTATGGAACTTGCAGCCATGAATCCGGATATTAATTATATAGGAATTGAAAAGTATTCCAGTGTTCTGGTAAGGGCCATTGAAAAGAGAAAAGAACAGGAACTTACCAATGTTATTTTTATCAGAATGGATGCAGAAAATATCCAAGAGGTATTTGAGGAACAGGAAGTGGATCAGATTTATCTTAATTTTTCTGACCCATGGCCAAAGGACCGACATGCTAAGAGAAGACTGACCAGTAAGGAATTTTTTAATCGCTATCATCATATACTAAAACAAGATGGATTGGTTATTTTCAAAACTGACAATAAGGACTTGTTTGACTTTTCTTTGGAGCAGATTCCACTTTCCGGTTGGAAGTTAGAATATCATACTTATGATTTACATCACAGCGAATATGTGGAAGGAAACGTTATGACGGAGTATGAAACAAAGTTTGTAGGGGAAGGAAAACCTATTTGCAAGCTGGTGGCATATCGGTAAAACATCCGGGTAGACAGTGGTTAAATTAAGAAATCCCCATGATGATAAGGATGGGAAGTATAAGGAAATAGTTCGAAAATAAAGATAGGAGTATAGAAATGAAGAAGAAGACAAAACTTCGGATGAATGCATTTACCTATCAGAAAAGAAAAATATTAAAACCGGTGAAACAGTCTTATCAATCGTTGGAAGAGATTAAAAAGATATTAAATGGGAAATAAAAATGGGATCATATCAGGGTCAGAAGGTCATGTTTTTATGCTGGCGTGAAAAAAATGACCCTCTGACCCGCATAACATGATTTATCACGCATGGTTACAAGGATTTTGACGGAATTTTTTAAATAATTCGAAAAAAATAAAAAAAATTAAAAAAAAGTGTTGACATTTAGAAAAGAATCATATATAATCAATCTTGCGTTAGAGATAACGGGTTGGAAATTAGATAATAAGCGCTTCTAGCTCAGTTGGTAGAGCACCTGACTCTTAATCAGGGTGTCCAGAGTTCGAGCCTCTGGAGGCGCACTCAAAGTACTTTTTTGGCGACATGTGAGCGTTGGGAAAGTGCTTTTTTGTTGTTTGGAGAAAAATAAAAAAGAAGGTGCAAAATGGAGAAAAAAGAAGTTGGATTTTCAAGTAAACTTGGATTTATTTTAGCTGCGGCAGGTTCTGCCGTGGGTTTGGGGAATATATGGAGATTCCCTCATTTAGCAGCAAAGTATGGTGGAGGTACCTTTTTGATTGTATATCTGATTTTGGTAGTTACCTTCGGATTTACTTTGATGTTAACAGAGATTGTAATTGGTAGAAAGACAAGAAAAAGTGTATTGTTTGCTTTTAAAGAATTACATCCTAAATGGGGGTTTTTAGGGATTTTAGCAGCCATTGTGCCGGTAATTATTTTTCCTTATTACTGTGTGATTGGTGGTTGGGTTACAAAATATGCTACAGTCTATCTTACCGGTGGTGCCAAGGCAGCAGCAGAAAATGATTACTTTAATTCTTTTATCAGTGCTACAGTAGAACCATTGATTTGGATGCTGGTATTTTTGGTATTGACCTTCGTGATTGTGTTATTGGGAGTACAAAAAGGAATTGAGAAGGCAAGTAAGGTGATCATGCCGATTCTTTTAGTATTTTCTGTATTTTTGTTGGTATATATTCTAATGCAGCCGGGAGCAGCGGAAGGAATTCGTTATTATTTTCAATTTGATGTAGATCAATTGTCTAAGGAAGCTGTTTTTGCTGCCATGGGTCAGATGTTTTATTCTATGTCCCTAGGTATGGGAATTATGATTACTTATGGTGCCCATCTGGATAAAAAGGAAGATGCAGAAAGTACCGTAAGAAGTATTGAATTATTTGATACAGGAATTGCATTTTTATATGGACTTATCATTATCAGTGCGGTGTTTGTGTATTCCAATGACATTGAGAATACATTATCAAGTGGACCAAGTCTGATGTTTATTACCCTTCCAAAGGTATTTGACGGAATGAAGGGCGGAGCTTTGATTGGTGGATTATTTTTCTTCCTGGTACTATTTGCAGCACTTACTTCTTCTATTTCTATTATGGAAACCATTGTTATGTGGGTACAGGAGAAATTTAATATGGGAAGAATAAAAGCCTGTATATTGGTTGGTATTTATGGAGCAGTTGCAGCCATTCCTTCCTCCTTGGGATTTGGACTATTAGAGAATGTAAAACCATTGGGATATGGATTATTGGATTTCTTTGATTATGTCAGCAACAGTCTGATTATGCCTGTGGTGGCGTTCTTAACCTGTATTTTCATCGGTTATGTAATGAAACCTAAGAATTTTGTCAAAGACATTAAACCGGAAGGTAAGTTTAAAAGTGAAAAGCTTTATGTTGTGATGATAAAATATCTGGCACCATTGTTTACAATGATTATTCTGGTAACCAATATTATTGGATAATTT
>JAFPAZ010000251.1 GCA_017390645.1 Lachnospiraceae bacterium | reverse complement strand
AGACATCTTCGAAAAACTGATAACATTCCTCTTGCGTTTTTAGCTGTAAAATTCCCTGAAACAACTGATTCAGTTCCTTCGTATGAATATCATTGCTCTTTTTCATTCAAACTCTCCATTCCTAAAATCTACCTTCCGGCATTCTCTACTGTGACTCACCTTTCCCTATATCCGATAGGATTGTGACAGCCGTATTTCAATCAGGTACAATTAATCTAATCTTGAATCATCCTTCCAATCATTATCTCTGGATTTCACACTTTCTTCCATTATAAATTCGAATTCAAACAAGATCATCTCATCAAAACATCCCTATAAATCCTTATTCACAAAGATCTATTAACTCCAAAAGGCCCTCATAGGTTTCCACCTGATTCACAAGATTTCTTAATTTAGCTGAGTGTTTAAAACCTGCCGTATACCAGGCAAAATGTTTCCGCATTTCCCTTACTGCAGTAAACTCTCCTTTAATTTCTACCATAAGAGCCGCATGCCGCTTCATCATTTCTACTACTTCTTCTAATTCTGGTTTTGGTGGCAAAACTCCGGTTTCTAAGTACTTTTTCGCCCGGCTAAAAATCCACGGATTGCCTTTGGCACCTCTTCCAATCATAAAACCGTCACAATCCGTTTCTTCCTTCATGCGAATAATATCCTCTGCCTCCATAATATCACCATTTCCAATCACCGGAATGGAAACTGCCTTTTTTACTTCCTTAATAATCTTCCAGTCTGCTTCGCCACTATAATACTGTTGTCTGGTACGTCCATGCACCGCCACTGCCGCTGCGCCATTTTGTTCCGCTATTTTTGCAATTTCCACAGCATTGACGTGTTCATCATCAAAACCTTTTCGAATCTTTATGGTAACCGGCTTTTTTGTTGCCTTCACCATGGCAGAAACAATTTCTCCCACCAGCTTTGGATTTAACATAAGTGCTGAACCTTCTTTATTGTTTACAATTTTCGGTACAGGACACCCCATATTCACATCCACAAAATCAAACCCTAAAGGCTCTATCTTTTTTGCCATATCCCCCATTAACTGTGGCTCTGAACCAAACAACTGCACACCAATGGGATGCTCTTTGGAGTTTAAACTTAACAAAGGTATGGTATTTTTATTTTCATAATAAATGGCTTTGGCACTTACCATCTCCGTATACAAAATATCACAGCCCTCTTCCTTGCACAACAGGCGGAAAGGTAAATCCGTAATGCCTGCCATAGGTGCAAGAATCAAAGGATTCTCTATGGAAATCGCTCCAATTTTCATACTTTCTAAATCCCTTCTACCTGATGATTCACGACACCTTTTTCATTCTGCCTATGAATCGTTTCAGTTTCTTCTTCTCTTCTTCTCAATGATTCATCCATTTTACTGTTTATTATAAATCAGCCTTAATCCTTCCAATGTCAGATCCTTATTATAAACGTCAATTTTATCTGTTTCATCAAAGATAATTTTTCCAAGACCTCCCGTAGCCACAACTTTTAAATCCGGTATCTTAGTTTCTTCCTTTACTTTTTTAATAATATATTCCGTCTGTCCAATGTATCCATAAACCAGACCTGCCTGCATACTAGATATAGTTTCCTTTGCCAATATGGACTTCGGCTTTTTAATTTCGATTTCCGGTAACTTTGCAGCTTCATTCCAAAGAGCATTGGCACAAATCCGGATTCCCGGAGAAGTAATGGCCGCACTTAAGGTTCCATCTTCTGTTACAAAATCATAGGTAGTAGCAGTTCCAAAATCAATCACCAGT
>JAFPAZ010000041.1 GCA_017390645.1 Lachnospiraceae bacterium | reverse complement strand
TGACAGCTCACGCAAATTCCATCCGGGTTCGTTTTGAATAAAGGGGGCAGATTTATGCAACGAATTACAGTAGTAGAAAGAAAAACAAAAGAAACGGATATTAAATGTGAAATTAATCTTGATGGAAGCGGTATTGCAGAAGTAGCAACCGGAATAGGTTTTTTTGACCATATGCTTACGAGTTTTGCAAGACATGGATTCTTTGATCTTCGTTTGGTGGCGGAGGGAGATTTGTATGTAGACAGTCATCATACCATTGAAGACGTAGGAATTGTATTAGGACAGGCAATCAAGAAAGCTTTGGGAGAAAAAAATGGAATCAAGCGATACGGTTCTTTTACCCTGCCTATGGACGAAACTTTGATTTTATGCGCCTTAGATTTATCTTCTCGGCCATATTTTTGCTTCGATGTGGAATTTACAGTGGATAAAGTAGGATATTTTGATACAGAAATGGTAAAAGAATTTTTCTATGCAATTTCTTATTCTGCAGGAATGAACCTTCATATCAGACAGTTGGCAGGAAGTAATAACCATCATATTATTGAAGCATGTTTTAAAGCCTTTGCCAAAGCGTTGGATGAGGCAGTTTCTTTCGATCCTAGGATTAAAGATGTATTATCTACCAAGGGAGCTTTATAAATTTAATTGATATTTTCAAAGAATCATAGTAAAATAAAAGGTAGCAGTTTACGAAAGGAAGTTTATGATATGAACTATACAAAAGTAATTCCATGTTTAGACTTGAATAATGCCCTTGAAATGGCGAGATTTTATAATGATGTGGGAGCAGATGAAATTGCCTATTTTGACAGTAAATGTACCAAAGAAGGCAGAGAAGCTAACATTGAAGCGATAAAGGAAATTACACGACAGATTGACATTCCTCTTATTGTTTGTGGTGGAATCAAAAAATTAGAAGATGTAAAGAAAATACTTTATGCTGGTGCGGCAAAAGTCTGTATGAAATCAGCGGCATTAAATAATAAAGGTCTGGTAACGGAAGTAGCAGAACGTTTTGGTTCAGAGCGTCTGATTGTTACCATTGATTTAAGTGAGGTCTTAGATGCTGTTTCTTATGCTCAAGAATTACAAAAACTTGGTGCTGGGGAGTTGTTATTACTTCATAATGGACAGGTTCCGGATTATGTTGAAAAAGTAAAAGAGATCCGGGATGCAGTTACCATACCTGTAATTATTTCTTCAAATAGTACGAAAGGAACGGAAGTAGCTGAACTAATCAATGCTACAGGAGCCCAAACAGTTTCATTATATAATCTTGAAAAAATGGATATTATGGAAATGAAACAGGAAATGGCCAAAGAACACATTGAAGTGAATACGTTCCAAAGTAAGATAAGTTTTGATTTGTTTAAGGTGGATGAAAAAGGGTTGATTCCTTGTGTTGTTCAGGATTATAAAACCAGCGAAGTGTTGATGATGGCTTATATGAACCGTGAAGCCTTTGAAAATACTATTAAAACAGGAAAAATGACTTATTACAGCCGGAGTAGACAGGCTTTATGGGTAAAAGGCGAAACTTCAGGATGTTATCAGTTCGTAAAAGAATTAAAGTTAGATTGTGATAATGATACTATTTTAGCGAAGGTTTCTCAAATAGGAGCTGCGTGTCATACTGGTTCTAGAAGTTGTTTCTTTACTGAATTGGTAAAGAAAGAATACGATGATACCAATCCTTTGACTGTATTTGAGGATGTTATGAAAGTAATTCTTGATCGTAAGAAAAATCCAAAAGAAGGTTCTTATACAAATTACCTGTTTGATAAGGGGATTGATAAAATACTAAAGAAAGTCGGAGAGGAAGCAACCGAAATCGTGATTGCTGCGAAAAATCCGGATGCAGAAGAATTAAAATATGAAATTTCGGATTTATTGTATCACATGATGGTACTTATGGCTGAAAAGTCTGTTACATGGAAAGATGTAACGGATGAACTTGCAGATAGAAGATAGATGAGCGTATATAGAAAATGAATAAAACTTCTATATCGGTTTAAAACATAAGAAGTGACTTTTTATTTCTATTACAAAACGTCTCGGAATGGAGGATATTATGGAAGCTCTGGTAAATGAATTTGTTGTATATTTATTCAAATATGTAGTATTACTGGCAGTTGCAGTGGCTGGAGTTATGGTTGGTATTCAAATGAAAAAGAAGAAAAGTGATAAGGCTGAATAACCTTAGGAGGACATAACAAGTGAAAAAGTATGGTTTAAACGAATTAAGAAAAATGTATTTAGACTTTTTTGAAAGTAAAGGTCATTTAAAGCTGGGAAGTTTTTCTTTAGTTCCAAATAACGATAAAAGTTTATTATTAATTAATTCCGGTATGGCACCATTAAAGCCATATTTTACCGGTCAGGAAGTTCCACCTAGAAAAAGGGTAACAACCTGTCAGAAATGTATTCGTACCGGTGATATTGAAAATGTTGGTAAAACTGCAAGACATGGAACATTTTTTGAAATGTTAGGAAACTTTTCTTTTGGTGATTATTTTAAGAATGAAGCCATTGCCTGGTCTTGGGAGTTTTTAACAGAAGTGGTAGGTTTGGATAAAGAACGGTTATTTCCTTCTATATATTTAGATGATGAAGAGGCTTTTGAAATCTGGAATCAAAAAATAGGAATTCCTGCAAACCGAATCTTCCGATTCGGAAAAGAAGATAATTTCTGGGAACATGGTGCAGGTCCTTGCGGTCCTTGTTCCGAAATTTATTATGACCGTGGTGAAAAATACGGTTGTGGAAAAGAAGGATGTACTGTTGGATGTGAATGTGACAGATACATTGAGGTTTGGAACAACGTATTTACCCAGTTTGAAAGTGATGGAAAAGGAAATTATACCGAATTAGTTCAAAAGAATATTGATACAGGTATGGGGTTAGAGCGTCTTGCAACTGTAGTTCAGGATGTAGATTCAATTTTTGATGTAGATACCATTAAGGCTTTAAGAGATAAGGTTTGTGAACTGGCTAACGTTACTTATCATGAAGATGCGAAGAAAGATGTATCCATCCGTTTGATTACCGATCATATCCGTTCTGTAACCTTTATGATTTCTGATGGTATTTTACCTAGCAACGAAGGAAGAGGATATGTCCTAAGAAGATTGTTAAGACGTGCAGCACGTCATGGAAGATTATTAGGTATCGATGGCTTGTTTTTATCCAAATTAAGTGAAACTGTCATCGAAGTTTCCAAAGATGGTTATCCTGAATTGGATGAAAAGAAAGATACGATTTTTAAAGTTGTGACTACGGAAGAGGAAAACTTTAATATTAAAATCGACCAGGGACTTAATATCTTAAAGAAATTAGAAGAAGAATTAAAGGCTGCCGGTAAGAATGTTCTATCTGGAGAAAATGCCTTCAAAT
>JAFPAZ010000040.1 GCA_017390645.1 Lachnospiraceae bacterium | reverse complement strand
CAATATAGCTTATCTTCCACTCCATCATTCACTTCCGGTGGTAACAATTCAGGATATGTGAAAAGCCCATCTTCCTGTTCCTTGGTGGAATAAATCATATATACACCATTATCCGGCCCCGGTGCCGTAAAATAACAGGTACCGTCTTCAGCTCTTACAACCGAACGTATATTTATAATTTCTTCCCATAAAATAGGATTTTCCTTTTTAACCTCAGGCTCTTGTGTCAAATCTTTCGTTTCCTCTGTTTCTATCTGATCCGTATCCGGCTGATTCTCACTGTCCTTCGAATCCTCTCCTGTTTCTGCTTCCTCTTCCTGAGCCGGCATCTGCACCCGTCCCTCTGCAAATAATTCTTCACAAGCGTAATCTTTCGCAGAATATGCAACTTTCGCTACCAGAGTTCCGCTTTCCATATCTTCTGCAACATAATAAATATTTTCTTCCTCATCCACACCGGAAATAATCTGATTTCCCTGTTCCTTTATTTCTTTCAGAAAGGTAATATTCTTAAGCTGATTTTCTTCAATATCTGCCACGGCAAGACGTAAGAAGAACGCCTCTTCAGAACTTTCCATATCCGGATTTTCTGAATATACAGACAGATATGCTTTCGTTCCGGTCCGGTTCACGGTAAAATATATGCAGGAAAGTTCCTCATTCTCCCATTCCATTACTACCGGTTCTCCATAACATTTCAACTCTTCCTGATAATCAAAACGCAACACCTCATAAACCGGTATTACCGGTTCTGTATCTTCATAACAGGTACTGACATACAAAGTTTCACCATCCCCTGCCACAGAAACACTGATAATTTCTCTTCCTTCTAACTGGGGTAGTTCACAAGATTCAATCATTCCCACCGGTGCATCTACCGGCGCTACCACTTCTTCCTCCTCAGTGGTCACAATATCTGTACTTTCTCCGGCATCTGTCGTAGTTTTATCTTTTTCTTCTTCCTTACCACATCCTGATAAAAGAAGTCCCCCAAGACATAATCCTGCAACAATTGGTTTGAGTTTCCTTTTCATAATCAACGCTCCATTCCCCTGCATATCAAAGAATCTGTTCTTGATATGCCTGAATCAAACAACCGAAACATTCATTTTTCATTTATTCCCCCACATATCAAAGGATGTTTCCTCGGTACACTATCCATTTACTTCTGTTTCACAGTAAATACAACGGTAAACTCTCTTTTCCGTATTCACCAGTTCAAAAATCTGGTCAATTTCCTGTTCCGTAGTCGTAATACATCTTGGATTTTTACATTTTACTACATTAATTACCTTTTGTGGAGAGGCAAGCTTTTTCTTCTCTACAGTGACACCATCCTTAATGATGCTAACAGAAACATTAGGATCAATGTAACCAATTAAATCTAAGTTAATGCTGTATTCCTTATCTATTTTAATAATATCTTTCTTTCCCATCTTACAGCTCTTCACATTGGTAATAATCGCCACGGAACAATCTAACTTCTCAAGTCCCAAGTCATGATAAATTTCCATTCCTTTTCCGGCTGTAATATGATCCAATACAATTCCATTCTGTATGCTGTCAATGTTCATCCCTTATGCCTCCAATCCTAGCAGTTTCATAATCAATGCCATTCTGACGTATTTTCCATACAATGCCTGCACAAAGTACTTTGCCCTCTTATCATCATCCACCTTAACCGATATCTCATTCACACGTGGCAGCGGATGGAGAATTGCCAGTTCTTCTTTTGCATTTTGAAGCTTATTCATGTCGAGGATGTAGGTATCTTTCAGGCGCACATAATCTGCCTCATTAAAGAATCTTTCCCTCTGTACCCTTGTCATATAAAGCACATCCAACTCCGGCATACTATCTTCTAAACTCTTTACTTCCACATATTCCACATTTCCCTTATCCAGGATATCGTTCTTAATATAATCCGGAACTTTTAATTCAGTTGGAGAAATCAATACAATCTTAATTCCTTCATATCTGGACAATGCCTTAATTAAAGAATGTACCGTTCTTCCAAACTTTAAGTCACCACAAAATCCTATGGTAAAGTGGTCAAGTCTTCCCACTTCCCGGCGAATGGTAAGCAAATCAGTTAAGGTCTGGGTCGGATGGTTATGTCCTCCATCCCCGGCATTAATAATCGGTATATCAACATTTAGAGAGGCAAGTAATGGTGCCCCTTCCTTAGGATGACGCATGGCAATAATGTCTGCGTAACATTCCACCACCCGGACCGTGTCTCTTACACTTTCCCCCTTCGTGGAAGAAGAGGAATCCGCAGAAGAAAAACCAAGTACATTACCACCCAATTCCATCATTGCCGCTTCAAAACTTAAACGGGTTCTCGTACTTGGTTCAAAAAATAAAGTCGCT
>JAFPAZ010000039.1 GCA_017390645.1 Lachnospiraceae bacterium | reverse complement strand
ATGCCAACCTGGCGCAAATTCCGGTAAGCAATTCTTCACCTTGATAGTTTTTATCCTGAACCAGATAAGATGTCATCTTGAACAAAGATTTCTTATCTATTTCTGCATATCCATATTCTTTTATGGCAGAATAAGCTAACTCAAAAAGATTTCGGATAAAATAATAATTTATAATTTCCTGCCTTGCAGAATCATCCAAATAACATAAATCAACCTTCTTCAGATATTCATCAAAAATTTCCCCGCTGTAATTTTCATAGTAGTAATGAAGAATCGTACAAAGTACTTCCTGTTTTGTCTGTTCTGTAATCTCCTCTATGGCAAGCAAATCACAGGCAGCATTGATACTTTGAATATCCTGTTTATGATACTGCTGCAACAATTTCACATAGTACAAAAGTACCCGATAATCATAAGGATTGTTCTTATACGCCCTTTGGATAAATGCCTTTTCTTCTACCAATTTATCCAGTTTATATTCCACAGAACTCACATAGTAATTTCCGTCTTTATCCACGAAAGAGATTACCGTTTCTTCTGACAAAATATCCACATATGCAACATGGTGAACCAATGGGACTTTTTGCTCAAATTTAAGTTCATCCTGTTTTACCACTACCGCAACAATAGAATCATTCTCACAAGTCAGTTTTCTCTTAAAAATAATATTTGCAAGTTCTTTTGCCACTTCATCCGTTACCAGTTTCGGTTTTAAATATTTTGCGTACACTACTGCCAAATGATCATTCATGGCACCTTTTCGGATCTGCTGCATCATAAATTCTTCTATCTGTTCGTCAAACATATCATAATACGCACCATACTGTTTCTGATAGTAAATAAAATCTGCATACAAATATCCTTTTTCGTATTCATTTAAGCCATCCATGTTTTCATAATACATCAACACTTCCGTAGGAAATAACTCATATTTTTCAAAATCAATGCTACGGACAAATGCCTCCTTTAATCCCACCAGCTTCATATTCTTTCGAATTGCTTCAAGATAGTAGGCATGAAAACAATGTTTGATTTTATTTCCCTTTAGTAATAAAGAACAGATAGCAAACAGAATCTCTTCTTTCTTTTCTGTTTCATAAATAAAGGATAAAATATGAAATACCTTTTCTTTATATTCTTTCTCCCGACTCGCCAGGAAAATAAACTGATCTAATACTAAAGGACTTAGGTATCCTTTCCGAAAATCCCACAATACCACATTTTGATAAAAATCATCCAGTTTGTTTAGCATCGAAGGATTATTTTTTAATATTTCGCTTGCTTCAAAGAAAATAAAAGGACTGTTCATTCCTCTCTCATAAGCCTGCAAAAGTGCCTGCATCCTGGTTTCATCATCCTGTAGTTCCTCGTCTAAAAATAATAACAAACTAATGTAAATCGGATTTTCTTCCGTTTTATCGTAAGTACGCAGAAGCGTTACTGCCTGTCTGATTATGTCCGCATCTCTATAAAACAACGCCTTTAAATAGGCAAAATATGCTCTTTGTTCATTCGTTTCCAAGGCCTTATATTCATCTTTTTGAATTCGCTTCAGCTCATTTTCTACCCGGATTTTTTCTTGTGCCAGAATATCCATATTAATCTTTAACAGTTTAAATAATCCGTTATTCCTGTCTTCTTTCATAAGGATTTCTAAAGAAGCCTTGCTCTTTTCTATGTATTCTTTTAGTTCTATCTTACCCATACGTAAATCAAAATAATAATGATATAGCGATACAAAATTTTCTTTTACTGTATGGTTTACCTTCTTATTTTCAATTTTTTCTGCCTTTGTATAAATCACCGGAATTTCAATCTTTTGATTTGTATTTTCTATATGAATATGTCCAAAGTTCGTTCCATTTTTTAAGTATTCCGAATGCAGAGTATATTTTAACTGATACTTTCTGTCATGAAAAACTCCTGAATCAAAATTAGATTCATTCACAGACAAAAAAGGAACATCGCTTCGTACTTTTACATTTACATAACCCCAATTTTTCTGCCGGATTTCAATCATACCGGAAGTGATTTTTTCTTCCTCGGTATACCTTAAAGCATTTTTATCAACAGCTATCATCACCGGATTTTTTTTCTTCGCTGCAATTAAAAATTCCTCTAATGCCTGGTCTTTCCGATAACTTTTTATTACTTGTTCATATGCTCTCCTTAATTCCTTCTGATCCTTTAAAAATAAGCGAACGAAATTGTCCTGATAAAACAATTCAAGAGCTTGCTTCCAATTTGACTGTGCCAAAGACGCAAATTGAAAAATATCACTAATTTCACCTACACTGGTCCGTTCCTTCTTTCCTAATATCTCAACGGAAAAAGGAATAAAAAACTCGCCACCATTGGTGGTAATACAAATTTTCCCCTGAATTACATCCTGAGCACGGAAATTCTTAGAGTCAATACTATATGAAATCTGAGTCTTTTCTCCGATAAATTCATGTGGCGTCAACTCAAGAAAATAGTCAGAAGAAAACACTCTCCCCTTCACCACTTCCGAATTCAGACTTTTCACTTCAAAAGTACCTTCTAACTTATCACCCTTTGCAATCTTAGCTTCGATTTTATCCACTGAAAAAGATACCAAAGGCTTTGTAGCTAAAAAATCTCCCTTTGCAAGCTGTTCAATTCTTCCTTTCATAACATTTCTTCACCCTTCATAAAAGTTTAAAAAGAGGCTGTCTTAAGCGGACGAACCCGCTTAAGATACCCTCTTTGCATATGAGCTGATTAATTCTTTACCTTATTACGATAAATGATATCATCTCTGCTAGGACCGTTTGAAATCATAGTAATCGGGAATCCAATCTTTTCCTCTACAAATTCAATATATTTACGGCAATTTTCCGGTAAATCTTCATATTTCTTTATACCACGAATATCCGTCTTCCATCCCGGCAACACTTCCAACACAGGTTTTGCTTTTTCTAACTTATGGGTAACCGGGAAATCGGTTGTAATTTCTCCATCAATATCATAAGCAACACATACCGGAATTTCATCCAGATATCCAAGTACATCCAAAACAGTAAATGCAACATCTGTAGTTCCCTGAATTCTACATCCGTACTTAGATGCTACTACATCAAACCATCCCATACGTCTTGGTCGTCCGGTGGTAGCACCATATTCACCACCATCTCCACCACGTCTTCTTAATTCATCTGCTTCCTCACCAAAAATCTCACTTACAAAAGCTCCGGCACCAACTGCACTAGAATATGCCTTACATACCGTAATAATTTCTTTGATTTCATATGGCGGAATACCGGCTCCAATTGCACCATAAGCAGCTAATGTAGAAGAAGAAGTTACCATCGGATAAATACCATGATCCGGATCCTTTAAAGAACCTAACTGACCTTCTAATAAAATAGTTTTTCCTTCTTTGATCGCTTCGTCCAAAAATACAGACACATCACAAACATAAGGATCTACCATTTTTCTATATTCCATTAATGTCTGGAATAATTCTTCTGAATCCAGTAATGGCTTATGATATAAATGCTCCAATAGTACATTCTTAGAAGCAATCACTCTTTCCAGCTTTTCTTTTAAAGCTGCTTCATCATATAATTCGCTTACCTGAAACCCAATTTTTGCATATTTATCGGAATAAAATGGAGCAATACCTGATTTTGTAGAACCAAATGACTTTCCCGCCAAGCGTTCTTCTTCATAAGCATCAAACAAAATATGGTAAGGCATTACCATCTGTGCTCTGTCAGATACCAAAATCTTTGGCATTGGAACACCCTTTTCAATAATATCACTTACTTCTTTAAATAATACAGGAATATTTAAAGCAACACCATTTCCAATGATGCTGGTTGTATGATCATAAAATACACCAGATGGCAAGGTATGAAGTGCAAACTTACCATAATTGTTCACGATAGTATGTCCGGCATTTGCACCACCTTGGAAACGCACAATAATATCTGCCTCCTGTGCCAGCATATCTGTGATTTTACCTTTTCCTTCATCGCCCCAATTGGCTCCTACTACTGCTTTAACCATGCTTAGTCCTCCTAAACTTTGTATATTATACGTTAATTTCTGCTGTCATTCCCAGAAGATCCTTATTCGCATCTAAGATAGGCTGAATCACTTCTGTAATGAACTCATCTGTTTGCTCCGGAGCTCTGCCCACAAAGTTCTTTGGTTCCAGAATCGCTTCGATTTGTTCCTTCGTCATAGAAAATGCCTTATCATTAGCGATACGATCTACCAAATCGTTTTCTTTTCCTTCTTTTTTCACAACAGCTGCGGCTGCCATGGAATGAGTACGGATTAATTCATGAAGCTCTTGTCTGTTTCCACCACGTTTTACGGCATCCATCATAATATTTTCCGTTGCCATAAAAGGAATTTCTTTCATGAAATGTTGATAGATTACTTTATCATATACAACCAGTCCGTCTACTACATTCAAGTATAAATCCAAAATACCATCTATAGCAAGAAATGCTTCCGGTACAGAAATTCTCTTATTTGCAGAATCATCCAAAGTTCTTTCAAACCACTGGGTTGCTGCGGTAATAGCCGGATTTAAAGCATCCACCATTACATAATTTGCTAAAGAAGCAATTCTTTCGCTTCTCATAGGATTTCTCTTGTATGCCATAGCAGAAGAACCGATCTGATTCTTTTCGAATGGCTCTTCGATTTCTTTTAAGTGCTGTAATAAACGGATATCATTAGAAAACTTATGGGCACTCTGGGCAATTCCGCTTAATACGTTTAACACCCTGGCATCTACTTTTCTAGAGTAGGTCTGTCCGGATACCGGATAGCAATCTTCAAATCCCATCTTCTTTGCAATCATGCCATCGATTTTACGAATCGTTTCATGATCTCCGTTAAACAACTCAAGGAAACTTGCCTGTGTACCTGTAGTACCTTTGGAGCCTAACAGTTTCTGCTGGCTGATCATATATTCAATATCATCCAAATCCAATTTTAATTCCATTAACCATAAAGTAGCTCTTTTTCCAACTGTGGTAGGCTGTGCCGGTTGAAAATGCGTAAAAGCAAGTGTCGGTAAATCTTTATACTTCATAGCAAATTTAGATAATTCACTGATAACATTAATTAACTTCTTACGCACAAGCTTTAAAGCCTCTGTCATAATGATGACATCTGTATTGTCTCCAACATAGCAACTGGTAGCACCTAAGTGAATGATCCCTTTTGCACTTGGACACTGCTCACCATAAGCATATACATGGGACATAACATCATGCCGAACCAATTTTTCTCTTTCTTTTGCAACATCATAGTTAATCTCATCAGCATGAGCTTTTAACTCTTCAATCTGTTCCTTCGTAATAACAGGCTTTCCATCTTCACTTAAGCCTAACTCTTCTTCTACTTCTGCTAACGCAATCCATAATTTTCTCCAGGTTTTAAACTTCATATCTGGTGAGAAAATGTACTGCATTTCCTTGCTGGCATATCTTTCTGATAATGGACTTTGATATTTATCGTTCATTATGTTCCTCCTGGTGGTTTTTAATAAATGCTCTATGATTCCTGATATCTGATATTTCAAAGCCATGCCCTCTTTTAAGACATGTTTTTTCAGATGTCATTATAACCCTAAACGCTTAAAGATTTCCTGGTAAGCTTCTTCTACATTACCTAAATCTCTACGAAATCTGTCTTTATCTAACTTTTCATTTGTTTCCAAATCCCAGAAACGGCAGGTATCCGGTGAAATTTCATCTGCTAAAATAATTTCTCCATTATAACGTCCAAATTCAACCTTAAAGTCAATGAGACGAATTCCAATGCCCTTAAATAATTCCACTAATTCCTTATTAATTTTAAATACCAATTCCGTAATACGGTTGATTTCCTCTCTGGTAGCAGCTCCAATGGCAACTGCATAATAGTCATTAATCATCGGATCCCCCAAGGCATCATTTTTATAACTGAATTCCAATGTAGGTTCCTTTAATTCAAATCCTTCTTCAATTCCTAATTTCTTCGAAAAGCTTCCTGCAGCTACATTTCTTACAATTACTTCTAAAGGTACGATTTCCACTTTTTTTACAACAGTCTCTCTATCGTTTAACTCTTCAATGTAATGCGTTGGAATTCCTTTTTCTTCCAAGATTCGGAATATGTGATTTGTCATTCTATTATTCACGGCGCCTTTACCAACAATGGTTCCCTTCTTTTCACCATTAAATGCTGTAGCATCATCCTTATACGACACAATCAATGCGTCCTCCCGGTCTGTGGTAAATACCTTCTTAGCTTTTCCTTCATAAAGTAATTCCTTCTTTTCCATTTTTCATTCTCCTATCTTCTTAGATTAGACCGAAGCAAATCATCTCTTCAGATTATCTTTATGTAAAACAATATAGCGAAAGACATGCCTCTCGCAATTATCTATTTTAACACCTAACATAGCATTTACACAATAGCAAGTTCATTTTTTTTTCAATTTTTTCTTTTTTTTATACTTCTTTTCTCTTTTTTGTATTTTTTCTTTGCACATTCCATAGAAATAAGTTATAATATGTAGGATAAACTTTATTGGGAGGTTCTACTATGGGAATTGACAAAAGAAAATATAAGCGTTTACCAATTCATCTCGAGTTAAGTGTTTCTCACTTATATAACCAGGAGGATTTAGATAAACCAGTCAGCTCACAAATCGAAGTTGTGGATGTATCCAAATCCGGAATCGGTTTTGTGTGTCCTGACACCTTACCTTTAGGTTATTACTTTAACGCAACCTTAAATTTAGGTAATGAAGAAAACATCATTAAAGTTGTAATCAAAATTATTCGCAGTATGCTTTTAGAAGATGGCCGTACTCATTATGGTTGTGAAATCGTTGCTCTTCCATTTATTTTAGAAGAAGTGGTGGATAATTACGAAGAAATACTAGACGAAAATTAAGGAGTATAATATTTTATTATGGAAAACATTGAAAAAGGAAGATTATCCGAAGAACGAAGAAAAGAAATCAGTCAGATGGTATTTGATATTAATCCGGAAGAATTATCGAAATGTAATATTCAGGAATTACTATTTGCTCATTTCACTACAGTACATTGTAAAGGAAAACATAAGGAAACAGATAAGGAATATGCTTATTTCGAAGCCAGAGAAAAAATGTTTTACAATAACATCGTTTCCATCGTTAAAAATACAGACGTTATTTACACAGTATATTCCACAGCTACCAACCATCCATTCGTAAGCCAGCACGGAGCCTGGATTTTTTCCGAGGAAGGTTTTGCCAATAATTGTGTAAAGCATATGGAAGAAAACGAGGGAATTTCTCTTACTGTAAAGGCCATGGATACGGAAGATTTTGTTCTTTTTTGTGCGAACCTTTATCGTATTGGTGTTTCACTTATTATCCTTGATAATGGTGAAATTAATATCCAGTTAAAAAAGACTGACTTTATTCCGGATCCGGAACCAGTTACAAAAGAAGGCGCTACTGCTCCTGTCATTAATCCGGAACTACAGTATTATCTTTTAAACTACTGCCAGTTATATGATCAATCACAAAAAAGAAAAATCGACCCTCGCTATATTAAAATAACAGAGGCTAAGATATGCCAGATTATTAAAACTGCAAAATTCTTACTTCCTGTGATTGTTGATAAAGAAGTATTAGAACAGGCGGCAGGCAATACCACTTTACCAAAAGGCACAAATGTACAGTTCCCTGTATTAACCCAGGAAGATATGGGAAACTATATACCATTGTATACAGATATTAATGAGTACAACTCTGGTACATTAGACATTGGTAAATATACTACAGCCATTTACCCATATGAAGTATTAAAAAATATGAACATTAAAAATGCTGCCGGATTCGTAATTAATCCTTTTGGAGTTAATATGATATTAACTTTAGATGCGTTTAAAGAACTTGGAACATCGAAAGAATAAATATGTTTTTGTTTATCGATATTCGCTTGTAGGCAGATTCACTTACATTTTTATAAGTGTCAAGGGGGCTGTCGCATTTAGAAAAGTTTCTACAGGATATGGATGTTTTATAATAAATTCCACCATATCCTGCAAATTTTTTCTTAGTGCGACAGCCCCTTGACATTGAATATTACACTCATTATGAATTATAATACACTTTGGCAGTTTTACGATAATTTGAGTAAACTTCGAAAGATTGTGTATACTATATAGAAAACACAAATACTCCTTCTTGATTTAAATTACCCCTTC
Source organism: Lachnospiraceae bacterium (assembly GCA_017390645.1). The sequence goes on along the minus strand of JAFPAZ010000039.1, from coordinate 2,901 downwards.
GAGTATTGTGTGTTATCAATGGAGGTATCGCAATGACTGACATGAATTTTTTCAAATTGATACAATACCATCTCGAGGAACGCGAATACAACAATGTATCTGACAATCTAATGAAAGATAAGGACTATCTCAAAGCCAGCAAACATCAAAAAGAACTGTTTGATAAATATAAAAATCTTGACTTAACATTAGAGCAACGCAAGGTTATGAATGAATTAATTGATGCTATTCATTCTCAGGAATGTGCTTATACTGCTGTTGTATTTCGTATTGCTGTGCAATATGGATTTTCTATCATTTGGGAATTGTTAGATATGAAGTAAATGTCCTCATACCAATATGCTGCTTGAGGAATATATTCAGCATCAACATTATCTTCAATCCATGACCATAGCCATCTTAAAAACCAACAACAAAACTTTCCATTAATATCATCCTCTAAATATTCATTATTTGCCGAACAATATCCTAATAAAAAATAATAAATGTATTCCATCCTTTCTTCCTTTATAAACATTCCAGGTCGTTTAACCTATAAGCACCTTTTTTCCCTGAAAAGCAATACCATATTTACGGATATGGTCCTTAGCAATTCCTCTTGTCTCTAACAGTGCTGCATACTGCTTATCTTCTATCTGCTTAAGGGCAGCAGTTACTGTCTCCTCCAGACTATTTTCCCGTCTATGATTCAGCACTTTAAATTCTAATATGATGGCATCCTTACTTTTATCCTTTGGTTCAATCATAACATCATATCTGCCAAAACCACTTTCCCTATTAGAAGTAATGATATATTCTCCCTGCAACTCTACTAACAATCCTAACACAAAACCATGATAAAATCTCTCCGGCTCCTCATCCGATGTTCTTTTTCCAGCATCAAAATAACTAAAAATATCTCTTACTACTCGATACATATATTCGTTCATAGCATCAATATCGTCCAGTAATAAAGCTTTTATGAAATCGTTGTAATCTGCTCCGGAATCCCGAAACCAGGAACGAACCATATTGTTAAACATGACTCTGACCTCCATATTGGTCAATGCCAGCTCGTATTTCGGTTCTCTTACATCATACATATCTGCCCTTTGTCCTACAGAAAGAACTTTCAAATAACCACTTGCCAAAAGCAGACTCCATATAGCCTTTTCACTTCCATTTAACTGATTATATACAATCTGTTCATCTATAGTCGTATGCAACACATCTCCTGCCATAAGCCTCTCGAACTGCTCTTTTAAATTTCTATTTCCTTCCCTCAATAGCTTTGTTACAAGACCATTAGCACTGGTATTTGCCCAATAGGTTGTTATCTCCCCTGTATCTAGAAAATTAAGTATTGACCATGGATTATAGATATCCTTATGTTTTCCAAACACAAAACCATCATACCAGTTTTTTACATCACCTTTTTTCTCTGTATATCCAAACATATCAACTGCATCAAATACTTCTCTTTCAGTAAATCCAAAAGAAGTTGCGTATTCATTAGATGTAGTTGTGATAACCTTTAAATGATTTAAGTCTGAAAATATAGACTCCTTGCTCACTCTTATTATGCCTGTCATAAGTGCTCTTTCCAAATAAGGGTTTGTCTTAAATGTAGAATTAAACAAACTTCTTGTGAATGAAACCAACTCATCCCAATAACCATTCACATATGACTCATGCATAGGAGTATCATATTCATCAAGTAAAATAATAACATTCTTTTTATGGTACAGATTCAAAAATCTTGATAGCTGGTACAATGACGATGTCATATCTGATTCACTATAGCAGCTTGTCACAATTCTATCAAAAAATGCCTTATCTGAAATGCTAAGAGCGTCACATTCACGCACATAACTATACTTTGAATAAAGATTTTGGATAATTTCACATATCTTATCTATGGTACTTTTATAGTTACTGTCCTTTATACGTGCAAATGACAAACTAATCACCGGATAGGTTCCTTGAAGCCTCCTATACTTCTCATCCTCCCATATATATAGACCTTCAAATACATCTCCCTTGTCCGCATAATCCATTGAAAAAAACCGCTCTACCATGCTCATGTTAAGTGTCTTTCCAAAACGACGTGGACGGGTAATTAATGTTGTATTATCACCTCTTTCCCACCATTCCTTAATAAACATGGTCTTATCTATATAAAAATAATTTTCTCTAATTAACTTCTCGAAATTTTGAATTCCAATCGCAACTGTTTTTGTCATAACTACCTCCCGCATTGATTATTAAAAATTATTAATAACCTGTACTCCTATAATTATCTAAAACAATTTTTGTTATTTAAAACAAATATACTTCTTAACATTAATTCATTCCTCTTTATAAATTCTACCACATATCCACTATTTTCTCTACCTATTTTCTTCTGGTTATGCCATCATTGATCATAACCTCACTTACAAAATCAGATAGTCTGTCTCGAATTACCATATACAGGTTTGTAAGATTTCCATTGATATCATTAACTACAACCTTTACATCCCAAGGTAAGTAACACAGCATGGCAATGCTACCGCAGAATAAATCAACAAAAACTGTTCAAACGCATTCACTACTTCCCTGCAGTTAAACAGAACTCGTTTTATTATTTCTAGCCGTAAATTGGACAACTGAAGTGTTACCAGCCGTTTTCAATTTTACTTGGACTGAATCATGTATTTTAATGTCATTTGAGTTTACTTTTCTTACACGCATAAAAAGTGCACTCCTTTCGCAACAAAAATTTGTTTTGAAAGAAGTGCATTAATATCAGCGTATTGGAACTAAATATTAGGTTTTGGTTTTGAATGTCCTTAAGTGCACTCAAATAGCAAAAAATTCGCTAGTATCTATTCTACTTTTGTATTAGTCAATGATTGATAGTTATATTCTCATATACACTTT
>JAFPAZ010000250.1 GCA_017390645.1 Lachnospiraceae bacterium | reverse complement strand
GCTTCGCATGTTACCGGAGGATATGAAGGAATCTTATTTTAGTATCTTTTTTCCTCAGGATGAGGAGATTATGCTATGGAAACTGGTTAAGGGTGCAGACAAGCTATCTGCTTATATTAAATGCATTGAAGAGGAAAATGCCGGTAATAAAGAATTTTCCACAGCAAAACAAACGATATATGAACAATTAAATGAGATTCAGTTGGAGGAAGTGAAAATTTTCATAAAGGAATTTTTACCTGCCTATGGAAGGACACTGGATGAATTGAGTGAATGATGATAGTCTGAATATAGATGAAAAAAACAGGGAGTGCAGTTATGGCAAAAAAAGAAAGAAATAACCAGGAAGAAGTGAATGAGCAGAAACGGAATGAAAAGGATGATACACAAAATGAAGCAGAAGTATCAGAGGATACTAGGAATAGCACAGTGAATCAGGACTTTGATCATAATACCCAGGTGATTTTGGTAGAAGAAAATGAATATGCACATTCTTTTAACTGGAGGCTGACCAAAAAGAATATTGGAAGCTTTTTGGTGATCATTCTTTCTATGTTGTTCTTCTTTTTTTTATTCCGCATTGATAAAGTAGCAGTTCTTATAAGTAAGTTTGCAAGTGTGTTACAACCGATTACGTTAGGTATTGTAATGGCTTATTTGCTAAACCCGGTAGAGAAATTCGTGGAAATCAGAATACTTAAGCTAAAAAAAGAACCGGGGGAAAAATACCGTAAGTTTGCAAAAAATATGGGTATTTTTCTATCCATTAGTATAGGAATTTTATTGATTGCCTTTTTACTGATGACGGTTGTGCCACAGTTTATTAGCAGTGCGCAGGAGATTGTAAAGGAATTTCCGGATAAACTGAATAAATTAGTGGATTGGGTGAATAAAAAGTTTTCAGGAGATACGGAATTTAATCATACCATAAATGATTTATTTAATTCAGCAGTAAGTTATCTGGAAAACTGGATGCAGACAGAGTTATTAAATGCCCTGAATGTACTTGCAGTTTCTTTTACCTCAGGATTAATCAGCGTTTTCAACGTTTTGAAAAACTTTTTAATTGGTATTTTTGTTGCCATTTATGTTATGACCAGTAAAGATCATTTTGCAAAAGTGGGAAGAAAAATGTGTTATGCATTTTTACCACAAAAGAAAGCCGGCGTTTTATTTGAAATCATACAGTATTGTCACAAAACATACAGCGGGTTTATCAATGGAAAGATCATCGATTCTTTTATTATAGGAATGCTTTGTTACGCAGGTGTATCTTTTATGGATCTGGAGAAATATAAGGTATTGATTAGTGTAATCGTGGGTGTTACCAATTTGATTCCTTTCTTTGGTCCATTTATTGGAGGAATTCCTTGTGTAATATTGATTATGCTGGTTGATTTTAAGGTTGGAATCTATTTAGGAATTTTTATTATTTTACTCCAGCAATTAGATGGCAATGTGATTGGTCCTATGATTTTGGGAGACTCCACAGGCTTGTCACCGTTTTGGGTCATGTTTGCCATTTTGGTAGGTGGTGGATTGTTCGGATTCATAGGCATGCTAATCGGTGTTCCAACATTTGCGGTAATCTACTATTTGATTAAGCGTGTAGTGGAAGCAAAATTAGAAAAGAAAGGTATGCCGAAGGAAACCAGCCGATATTAAAGGATGTTATGATTTATAAATAGAATTGGGTTTAAAGTAAAATATGATAAGCTGATGTATGAACCAAGCTTATCCAAGAAATTCCCACCGGAATGACTTGGATGTTTGAGGATTCCGGATACATCGGCTTATTATACTTTTAGCAGAATTGAAACATGGATGAAACGGAGGAAAACATGGAAACAGAATGGCTGATAAAACGAATTATGGATTTGGCAGAGAAATCATATCGTAATAATTTATATACCTATACTCATTTTTTAAATCCGGAAGAATTAAGCCTGTTTCTTAGCAGAAAAAGTGATTTTGAAGCTTATACTTATCAGATTTTTGGGGGAAACGAAAACTCTGAAAGAAAAATGGTAGGGTTTGGTAATGCAAAAGAGCTGGGATATGATAGTGAGTTCCCGATTCAGTTAATTAAGATTTCTCCTTTGATGTTGAAGTTTGCGAAGGATTTTTCCCATAGGGATGTTCTCGGAGCGATTATGCATCTTGGCATAGAGCGAAACGTTATAGGAGATATTATAGTTAAGGACAAATTTGCATATGTGTATTGTGAAAACAGTATTTCGAATTTTATACTAGAACACCTTGAAAAAGTCAGAAATACCAATGTAAAGTGTGAAATCGTAGATTTAGCAATACCAGAATGTGCGCCAAACTTAAAGGAGGAGAAAGTGATTGTTGCTTCTTTGCGACTCGACGCATTGATATGTGCAGTGTTTAAATTATCCAGAAAAGAAGTACTAGAATATTTCCGAGGAAAAAAGGTTTTTCTGGATTATACTTTGGTGGAGAATAACAGTGCAAAAGTAAAAGAAGGCAGCATCATCAGTGTCCGGGGCTTTGGGAAAATCTGTTTTAAGCAGATATGTGGTGAAACGAAGAAAGGGAGAATTATGGTGATTTATGACAGATATATATAAAGTCGTTTTGTACTTACATGCAATCTGCCTTACATGATGGGTTACTGAGGTTTGCAGTCTCGGGGATTATATGATAAAATAATAACATTAAGCATCAGAGAAACTTGAAATGAAATGTAAAAAAAGGACGAAAAAGCAGTGGATATATTAGGACATTTAAAAACAATTAACCGGCATAAATTCATGGTAATGAAGTACTGCTTTCAAGTGGGACTTTATAAGCAGGGCTTGTTACATGATTTGTCAAAATATACACCCAGTGAATTTCTGGTGGGTGTGAAATATTATCAGGCAGGAAAAAGGAGTCCAAATAATGCTGAGAGAGAGGAAAAAGGATATTCTTCTGCCTGG
>JAFPAZ010000249.1 GCA_017390645.1 Lachnospiraceae bacterium | reverse complement strand
CCTCATTTAATGCTTCTATACTCTTTGAAGAATTAATTACCACATTCCAATGTTCTTTTGCAAATCGAAGGGCTGTCTCTTTTCCGATTCCTCTTGACGCCCCTGTAATAACAACTGTTTGTTTCATATGATCCCCTTTCTGCTTGCTTTTTCCAACGAAGCACAAAACTATAAAATCAATTTAAATACCGTGAATCATCCGCCTAAATTAGAATAAAAAGCCAAAAAGGGATTCAAAACAATGCTAAATCACTCTTTTTGGCTACTTTTATACTTCATGATTCTATATCTTAAAGTTACAATGTTTCATATTACCAGAAAAAACTTTACTTTCACCTATGTCATTCTGTCTATTGCTCCACATCCGCAGGAACCTTTTCAAAATGCTGGTAATCCGTAGGTTTCGACCAGCTTCCACCCCAGGTAAACCCATGCTCTATAAACAACTGGTAGCAAGGGTCTTCTGTAGTAATTTTTCCTTCAAATTCCGCCTCACGGTCTGTATATTCTTCCGCGCTGGCAGGTAATACATAAAGCGGGTCACTGTTATAAATAACATAAGGATTATAATATGGGTTAATATCAATGGCGTATCCGAAGGCATGCAAAGAAAGTTCGGAACTACCGGATACGGTGCGATAATTAAAGCAGGACGTATTATTATCTTCCATAGAAGCAAAATCATCACCGCCATATTCATCGATCAGTGAAATTTTCTCAATCGGATACTTTATCTTATGAAGTTCATAAAAGATTTCCACCAAATCCTGTGCAATGTATTCATTACAAATAATCTGCCCCACATGTTCTTTCTTGTCAAAGTCAAAATACAATATCTGTACATATTTTAAGTCTTCTAACGCAACTTTCATGGATTCATCTTCAAAATCTACAATCATATTCTGCTGAATTTTATAAGGAATGGATTCATAAAAGAAGTCAGCGGCATAAGTCACCCTGTCTGATTGCGGTGTCTCGGTAATGTATTCAATAAAAGCCTTTTCTTCCTGTTCTATCTTTTTTTGTTCCTCTTTTTTCTCTGAGGTCGTCTTAAAATAATAAATCACCAACCCTGCACAAATCAGTACAGAAAAAACAAGAATTGTCTTTAATACTTTCACTTTTTTCAACTTCGTCACCTTCCACATTCCTTAAAATTCATCTTCTTCTATCAAATGAAACTCCAGATAATCAAAGGAAACACTCTCAATAAAGCTATCCCTTGTAAATCTTGTTTTACTATGAAGAAGAAATTCCTTAATATTCTTTTCCAGCCAGATAGGCTGTTGTAAATCAAATTCATAACAAATCAATTCCAGACTCCGGTATACTTTTTTCGTACGGCTTATATCCTCTTCCACATTCACCACCGTATCCCTTAAAAGCCGGTTATCCTTCATTAGTTTACCCCAAACACGAAACATATCGTCACAATCCTTTCTGATTTACATGTGCCAAAATCCGGAATTTATATCTTAACCAAAATACACCGTCACAATCCTTTTTGATTTACAATTTACCAAAATTATTAATCCAGAGCATAAATTAACACAGGATATCACAATCCTATCTGATTTACAATATACCAAAATATTAGAAAATATACAACCTTAAAAATTGTCCCTCTTTCCATTCATCACAAAAAAATGATTCCTCTTGTTGTCTGGCACTGGAAAAAATAGAAAAAACTCGCTAATCTAATTTTCCGCTTCACCATAAAAATAATAAAATACGGTTTCGTCAATACCGAAACCGCATTTTATTAAGATTTATACTT
>JAFPAZ010000248.1 GCA_017390645.1 Lachnospiraceae bacterium | reverse complement strand
TGTAATAACTTCTGTACTTATTGCATCGTTCCTTATGTCCGTGGACGGGAACGAAGCAGAAATCCAAAGGATATCATCCGTGAAATCGAAGCTTTGGTGGCAGATGGTGTGGTAGAGGTTATGTTGTTAGGGCAGAATGTAAATTCCTATGGAAAAAATTTAGAAGAAAAGATTACCTTTGCCCGGTTATTACAGGAAGTAGAAAAGATTGAAGGATTAGAACGGATTCGTTTCATGACCTCACATCCAAAGGATTTATCGGATGAATTAATTGAAGTAATGAAAAATTCCAAAAAGATTTGTAACCATATGCATCTTCCGGTACAATCTGGAAGTGACAGGATTTTAAACCGTATGAATCGTAAATATACGAAAGAGCATTACTTAAATCTAGTGAATAAATTAAAGGAAAGTATTCCAAATATTTCTCTGACTACAGATATCATTGTAGGTTTTCCTGGAGAAACAGAGGAAGATTTCTTAGAAACTTTGGATTTAGTAGAAAAAGTAGGATATGATACGGCTTATACCTTTATTTATTCGAAACGAACCGGAACTCCTGCTGCAAAAATGGAAGATCAGGTTCCGGAGGACGTGGTAAAAAACAGATTTGACCGCTTGTTAAAAACAATACAAACAATTTCAAAAGAAAAAACATATGCTTATGAGGGAACCGATCAGCTTGTCCTTGTAGAAGGAGTCAGCGAACATGATAGTGCTTATGTTACCGGACGTTTATCCAATAATTTGTTGGTACACTTTAAAGCAGATTCTGAACTAATTGGAAAATTAGTAAATGTTCACTTAGATGAGGCGAAGGGTTTTTATTACATTGGGCATCAATGCTAGGAGGACTATATGGCAACATTTACACCTATGATGCAGCAATACTTGGAAACAAAAGAGAAATACAAAGATTGCATTTTATTTTACCGTTTAGGTGATTTTTATGAAATGTTTTTTGAAGATGCTAAAATAGTATCGAAGGAATTAGAATTAACGTTGACTGGAAAAAGTTGTGGTCAGGAAGAGAGAGCTCCCATGTGTGGAGTTCCTTTTCATGCTGCCGAAACTTATTTAAACCGTCTGGTGCAAAAGGGTTATAAGGTAGCTATCTGTGAACAGGTAGAAGATCCGAAAACAGCCAAAGGGCTTGTAAAACGCGATGTAGTACGAATCGTAACCATGGGTACCAACATCAGTGCCCAGGTTTTAGATGAAACAAAAAATAATTATATCATGTGTGTATATGCCCAAAAAGAAATGTATGGAATTGCCATTGCTGATATTTCTACAGGTGATTTTAAAACTACCCAGCTTGAAAGTAAAGAAAAACTTATGGATGAAATATGTAAGTTTTCTCCTTCAGAAATCGTGGCAAACCTTAATTTAAATGATTGTGGAATTCCGATTCAGATGCTGGCACAAAAAAACGGAATGGCAGTTACTTTTGAAAAAGAATACTTATTTGACCAGGATTTAAGTGAAAAGGCATTAAAAGATCACTTTCAGATATCGAATCTGGAAGGATTAGGGCTGAATGATTACCCATTGGGAATCCGGGCGTGTGGAGCCTTGATTTCCTATTTTTATGAAACACAAAAAAGCACACTAAGTCAGTTAATCGGGATTGATTCCTATACTACAGAAGAATTTTTAATTATTGACAGTTCTTCCAGAAGAAATCTTGAGTTGTGCGAAACCATGAGAGAAAAGCAAAAAAGAGGTTCTCTTTTATGGGTTTTGGATAAAACCAAAACTGCTATGGGTGCCAGAATGTTAAGAAACTGGGTTGAACAGCCATTAGTCAGCAAAGAAGAAATTTTAAAACGATATGATGCCATTGAAGAATTATCTGGACATGTTATGATAAGGGAAGAATTAAGGGAATATTTAAATTCCATTTATGACCTGGAACGGTTAATGAGCCGGATATGCTATAAAAGTGCGAACCCAAGAGATTTAATTGCTTTCAAAACTTCTATCGCATATTTACCAGCAATCAAAACCCTGCTTGCAGACATATGTAACTCAAAATTTATTGATTCTTTGAATCAAAAAATGGATTCTTTAGAGGATTTATTCCTATTAATTGATGAATCTATGATTGAAGAATGTCCAATT
>JAFPAZ010000038.1 GCA_017390645.1 Lachnospiraceae bacterium | reverse complement strand
GAAACCAGTTCCTGCATGTCCTTTGCGTTTAATTCCACCTTGCTGCTTATCAAAAAAGATGCCAACACAGGAAAACCAAGAATCACTAAAACAAAAAACATAAAAAACAAGATATATTCTAATACAGTTTCCGGCAAAAATATATTATAAAACCATTTATGACAGCAAAACCCCGGAATGTGAGCTTTTTTAAATTTGGTTCGCATTTCCGTCATTAACTGGCGGTTTTTTTCTTTTACTTCGTAGGTTTCTTCCTGCATCCTCTGATTCATTCTCTGGTTTTTCTTTTTATCCCGTTTTGCCTTGATTTGTTTTATCTTAGCCCTATTTACCTCTATTTCTTTATCATAAGTGGCTGCAATTTCTTCTTTTCTACGCTTTAGTGTCGCAGAAATTTCATCCTCAATTGCCTTATGCTCGGCTTCCACCGTTTTTTTCAGACGCTTTGCGGCAACTCTTTGCGTTTCCAATTCTTCTTTAATTTTATCTACAAGAATCAAGGTTTTTCTTGCTTCAATTAAATAATCTACATTCTCTTGAAATACGTTTTCTGCTGCCATAGCTCCTCCTTATAATATTCCCATGTTCTTTAATTCCTGATAAATTCTTGCAATAGGGAAACCCACTACATTATTATAGTCTCCTTCAATTCCTGTAATAAATTTCGCAAACTCTCCCTGTATACCGTAAGCTCCTGCCTTATCTAAGCAATCCTTCGTAGCAACATAAGCCAAAATCTCTTCTTGTGACAATTCCATAACCTTAACTTTGGTTTCTTCGTAAAAAGTAACTTCTTCTGTTTGATTTCTAATCAGAGTAACTCCTGTCAATACCTGATGAGCATGTCCGCTTAACTTTTTCAGCATGCAGACAGCCTCCTGTTCATCCTTAGGTTTACCCATGATGTTTCCATCGTTTACTACAATAGTATCCGCTCCGATTACCAATGCATTCTGACACTTTTTCGCTACTTCCCTTGCCTTCTGCACGGATAATTCCATAACAATTTCTTCCGGTTTTTCTTTTGTAATTCGTTCCGGCAAATCCGAAGGCAAAATTTCAAATTCCAAACCCATTCGCTGTAGCAATTCACTTCTTCTGGGTGATTTTGATGCTAATACTATTTTTATCATACTTCCAACACCATGCCTTAAAAAACTTTCTTTTAAGGAGCAGGCACCAAAACCCCGGTCCTGCATACCGTGTCCTTTCTCTCTTTTATTCCTTTTGATTACCCTATACAAGTTTTTGACAGTTTTACAATTACCTGTTTCTCTTTATTCACGACTCTTACTTTCTTGTTCCCAGCTTTCTTGAACTGTGGTTACTACTTCTTCCCATTCCATATCACCCTGACAGTATCTTAAAAGTGCATCTCCAAACACATTTTTAAAATTCACAGATGGGAAGGACACAAACACCCATGGAACGGTATTTACATTTTCGTTGTTCATCCAAGTCACCACCTGATTTGCAAGGGGATCGCTGTATTCATAGTTACCATATCCCTTAAACGGAGTAACAAACTTTAAGTCTTCTACCACGTATTTTTTACCCTCTTCACTGGTAAAGAGCCACTCAAGAAAATCTACAGCTAATTGCTGTTCTTCTTCACTGATCTGGGAATTGATTGCTAAATAATTTTCGGTTCCTACACAAAGCCCCTGCACTACTTCGTTGGTTAATCCCATATAAATAGGCATAATTTTGATATTTTCAGCCTCTATCACAGAACCCTCTGTATTACTAATCTGTTCCCATGCCCAGTTCCCATTTTGTATCATAGCACAGCGTCCCATAGCAAATTCCGCTACAGAATCCTCAACCGTCTTATCTCCTAACAACTGTTTATCTGTACAGGAATGATTAATGTACAAGTCAAAAATCTGTTTATATTTATCCTCATACTTAAATTCTACGTTATCTGCTGCAAGCCCTGCTAAAACAGGTGAGTTATATCCTTTGTCATCCTTAAACTCTGCCCAGAAAGGGAGATTAGCAAGATGGGACTGCCACCTCCATACCTGGCCAGAGCCCATAGACGTAGATGCAAAGACACCTTCAATCCCTAATTCCTCTTTATGCAGTGTCATATCTTCTACAACTTGCTCTAATTCTAAAAATGTATGAATTTCATCTGCGGAATTTAATTTCGATTTCTTATCCGGCAGTGCAAAGTACTTCTTCATAATGTCATCATTGTAAATGATACCATATCCTTCCACTACATAAGGAATTCCATATACTCCTGCTCCGGAAGTAACTGCTATTTCCTGTTGGATTAATTGTTTATACAATTCAGTATCAATTAAGTTACTACAATAGTCCTTCCATGATTCATACCCAATAGGACCATTAATTTGAAAAATGGCCGGCTGCTGTTTTTTTGCCATTTCAGACTTTAAAGTGGACTCATATTCACCAGAGGCTGCTGTGACTATTTTTACTTTTACTCCTGTTTCCTCTTCATAAGCCTCTGCAATTTCATAATATACATCGGTTACTTCCGGCTTAAAATTCAAAAAATAGATTTCTTTATCTTTCGAACCGCATCCCGTTAACATTCCGGCTAACAATGCCATACCTAATAAAATACTTTTCTTTTTCATAATTTCACCGCGCTTTCATTTGTATCATGTTGCTGTTCACCTGTAAGCAGCAACATGTTAATGCCTGTGCAGACATATACATCTATTATGTAACTCCTGTTATTTGGCCCAGTTTTCTTTTGTATTTGTTACAAGAGCCTTCCAGGTAATATTCTGTTCTACATATTCTAATAAATCCCGTCCTAATGCATCCTTAAAGGCTTCACTCGGATAAGAAGGAAAAATCCATGGAACATTACTGATATCTGCTCTTTCATTCCATTCCAAAACCTCGCTTACCAAAGGATTACTGTATTCCATTTTATTAAATTTCTTATATGGTGCATAAAATCCCAGTTCATTTGCCACCATGGCGGCACCTTCATCTGTTGTATACATCCACTCTAAAAAGGCAATGGCTTTTTCTTTCTCTTCTTCAGAAACATTTTTATTTACTGCGTAGTAACTTTCTGTAGAAATACATATTCCCTGAGAAGATTCCCCTGGCGCACCAATATAAATCGGCATAATCTTTATGTCACCATCTTTCACCACTTTTCCTTCTGCTGAAGCAATCTGCTGATAGGACCAGCTGCCATTTTGTACCATGGCACACTTTCCAGTTGCAAATTCCACCATGGAATCTTCTGTAGTTTTATTTACCAGCTGATTTTTCGACGAACAGGAATTTTCTATATACAAATCAAATATGTTCTTAAATTCATTCTCATAAGTGAACTTAATTTCTCTCGTGGCAATGGTTGCAATCATATAATTTCCATAAGAAGTCTGTTTTCCGATTTCATAAAACAACGGAAGATTTGACAGATGATTCGACCAGCGCCATCTTTCATTTTCAGCCAGTGACGTAGAAGCAAATACACCTTCAATTCCCAATTCTTCTTTATGTGCAGTCATGTCCTGCACCAGTTTTTCAAATTCATTATAAGAATCAATTTCCGAAACAGATGTAAAATCCGTTCCTTTCTCTTCAAGCAGAAAATATTTCTGCAATATAGCATCATTATAGATAATTCCGTAACCTTCCAAAGCAAAAGGAATCGCATCTATCGTAGTGGCACCGGAAATAACCATACTCTGATCCGTCATATCTGTGTATAAAGAAGAAGAAATCAGATTCTCACAATAATCCTTCCATTTCTCGTAACTCACATATCCATTTAACTGAATAATAGCAGGTTGCTCTTTGCCTTCCATCATTTCAGCCAAAGTTTCATCATAAGTTCCATCTTCCGGAGAAACAATTTTTACTTCCACACCTGTCTGCTTGTAATATTCGTCTGCAATCGTCTGATATGCTTCTTTTGCTTCCGATTTAAAATTCATTAAGACAATCTCATTTTTTTCTTCTTTCCCACATCCGCTCATTAATCCTGCTGCAAAACAACCTGCTAGTAAAAGGGCACCTATCTTTGTCCATTTGCTCATCATTTTACGCCTCCTTCATTCATTGGAATATTACAAAATACCATTCTCAGCTATTCACAACTGTCTTCCCCTGTTTATATCCGGTCACACAGCCCGCCAAATTATGGCAGGCTGCTGTTTATACCATAACTACTTATTCTCTTCTACTTCAATTTTACGGATTTCTTTTGTTCTGATTTCCTTACAAATATCATTAACGAAGGTATCTAAAGACTTTTGTCCCTCATCTCCAAGATAACGGCTACGTACAGAAACTACATTATTCTCTTCTTCATTCTGACCTACCACCAACATATAAGGAACTCGGTCTAATCTGGTTTCTCGAATCTTATAACCAATTTTTTCTGCACGTTCATCTACAGTTACACGAATTCCATTTTCTTTCAAGGTAGTTTCTACCTGTTTCGCATATCCATGATATTTTTCAGAGATAGGTAAAATACGTACCTGTTCCGGACACAACCAAGTTGGGAACAGACCTGCATATTTCTCAATCAGCCACGCAAGTGTTCTCTCGTAACATCCCATAGAGGTTCTATGAATAATGTACGGACGAACTTTTTCTCCATTCTGATCGATATAATACATGTCAAACTGTTCTGCCAAAATGGCATCCCATTGAATGGTGATCATGGTATCTTCTTTTCCATATACGTTTTTAGCCTGGATATCTACCTTAGGGCCATAGAAAGCTGCTTCTCCTTCTGCCTCTTCAAATGGAATCTCCAACTCATTTAACACCTTACGGATTCTTCCCTGGGTTTCTTCCCAGACTTCTTCAGAACCGATATATTTTTCCTTATTGTTTGGATCCCATTTTGACAAACGGTAAGTGACATCTTCTTCTACACCTAATGTCTTAAGGCAGTATCTCGCCAAATCAAGACATCCCTTAAATTCTTCATCCATCTGATCCGGTCTTACAATTAAGTGGCCTTCTGAAATAGTAAACTGACGCACTCTGGTTAATCCGTGCATTTCTCCGGAATCTTCATTTCGGAATAATGTTGAGGTTTCTCCATAGCGAAGTGGTAAGTCACGATAACTTTTCTGGCTGTTTTTATACACATAATACTGGAATGGACAAGTCATAGGACGAAGTGCAAATACTTCCTTATCCTTCTCCTCATCTCCTAGCACGAACATTCCCTCTTTGTAATGGTCCCAATGTCCGGAAATCTTATATAAGTCAGATTTTGCCATAAGAGGAGTCTTAGTTCTTACATAACCTCTCTTTTCCTCTTCATCTTCAATCCACCTCTGCAAGGTATTAATCATAGTTACACCCTTAGGCATTAATAATGGAAGTCCCTGTCCAATTACATCTACCGTAGTAAATAATTCCATTTCTCTTCCAAGCTTATTATGGTCTCTCTTCTTAATGTCTTCCAAATGTGCAAGATATTCGTCCAAATCAGCTTTCTTGGTATAGGAAGTTCCATAAACTCTGGTTAACATCTTGTTTTTTTCAGAACCTCTCCAATATGCACCGGAAGAAGAAATTAATTTAAATGCTTTAATTGGCTTGGTAGACATTAAGTGAGGACCTGCGCAAAGGTCTACAAACTCACCCTGACGATAGAAGGAAATAGTCTCTCCTTCTTTTAAATCTTCAATTAATTCCACCTTATAAGGTTCGTCCTTTTCTTTCATCAACGCGATTGCTTCTTCTCTGCTTAAAGTAAAATACTCTAATTTATCGCCTTCTTTTATAATTTTCTTCATTTCTGCTTCGATCTTATCCAAATCTTCCCTTGCGAAAGATTCACAGTCGAAATCATAATAAAATCCAGTGTCAATGGCCGGTCCAATGGCAAGTTTTGCATTTGGATACAATCTCTTCACTGCCTGAGCCAGAACATGGGAGGTAGTATGCCAATATGCTTTCCTTCCCAAGTCGTCGTTGAAAGTCAATATATTTAATTCGCAATCTTCTTCTACTACTGTTCTAAGGTCTTTCACCTCTCCATTTATTTCTGCAGCACATGCCATGCGGGCAAGCCCCTCACTGATATCGCTGGCAATATCCAACACACGAATGGCGTGATCATATTCTTTAAATGAACCATCTTTTAATGTAATTTTCATAATTTTTCTCCTTAATTTTACGTATTCCAATCTCACATAGATACTAGAATTATACCACTTTATAAAGGTTTGTCAATAATCGTAAAACAGGAGGGACTGTAAAAAATAGAGAAAAAACTCTTTTCACTTTGAATAAAAAATGGTAAAATGATGAATAGAGTGTTTATCCTGCACAATGAACGGCAGAGTTATAAGATAAACAAAAGAACTTAATTAATTGGAGGAGAAACTATGAAATTCTGGATGATTATTCTCATTGTTCTGGCCGTAGTGCTTGTTGGCCTGGTAATACTATATTTTCTTGGAAGACGTATGCAAAAGAAACAAGCAGAAAACAGAGCCCAGGTGGAAGCCATGGCACAAACCACTTCCATGCTCATCATCGACAAAAAGTATATGAAGCTTTCGGAAGCCAATCTTCCAAAAATAGTCTTAGAACAGGCACCTAAAATGGCCAGACGAGCTAAAGTTCCAATCGTAAAAGCAAAAATTGGACCAAAAATCATGTCACTGATTTGTGATGATGCCATCTTCGATGACCTTCCTGTAAAAGCAGAGGTAAAGGCAACCATCAGTGGAATCTACATCATAGGCGTGAAAAACTTAAGAGGCGCCCAGCCGGCACCTGTATCCAAAAAGACAGGTTTCATTGCAAAACTCAAGAAAAAGCAGGCAAAATTAGAAAAGCAGCTTCAGGAAGAAAAAAACTCTTCCGGAAGTTCCAAAAAGAAAGGTAAAAAATAAAAACCGCAATGATTCATGGTTTTTATTAAAAAAAGACTGTGGCATTAAGTAAAAAACGCAGGATATGGAGTGATTTGTGAAACACCCATATCCTGTATTTTTTTTGATGCAACAGCCTTAGTTATAATAAATGATTTCTTTTATATACTTCATAAAGGTGACACAAGACCTTAGTCTGAGCATTAAAAATCTGCAACCTCAACTCTTCCTTTTCCGTTCTTCTTTACTTTATACAATAATTTATCCGCCTTAGATAATGCGTCCAGCATATTATTCTTGTTTCCTGCAATATACTTTGCAACTCCAATGGAACATGTAATTTTCTTATCTGTCGGAATCACTACCGTAGTCTTATATTTTTCCGACAACAGATTCTTAAACCCATCCGATATACTCTCATAAATCCGGTCTACCACCTTCATGGCATCCGCTTCTTTGCTGTTTCTTAAAACCAGAACGAACTCATCCCCACCATATCGGACAGCATAACCTTTTTCTTTAATCGCTTCCTTAAATATCCGAGCGAACTGAATCAATACAAGATCTCCTATCTCATGACCAAAGGTATCGTTATAATATTTAAAATTATCCAAATCAATATACAACAACACATTACTTTCTGAAGTTGGTCTCTTTTTCTCTTCCTCTTGGATTTTCAAATTAAATCCCTGACGGTTATATAATCCGGTAAGATTATCCGTAACCGCCATCTTTTCCAGTTCTTCTTTCATCATTGCAAGCATCTGTCTGTTTCGGATTCGTTCTAATGTTACCTGCATCTGTTCTACTGCAAATTCTATCGTAAACAGATTCTGTTCATTCATCACTTCCCGACGAATTGCAACATTATCACCGATGGTAATGGCACATAAAGTTACAGCCTTACTCCGTTCATGATAAGTACCAATTAAAGTACTTCGCTTCTTACCTTCAAAAGCATCTTCAATCTCAGCAAATTCAAAGTAATTCTTATCCACCCACTGACAAATGAAGGAATGTTTATACTCACTCATAAAAGAGAATATCTTATCTAAATCAACTTTCTCAATTTCCAACCCTGAGCTCATATAGGAAACAACATATTCATCTTCCTCTTTCTGGAAGGCTATAATGGAATCCAGTCCATATGTAGTCTGCAACACACTAACCGCCTTATTCTGCAATTCCTCCACTTCCAGATCATCACGGTTCAGTATTTCCTGCCAGATTCTAAGGAAATTAATATCTTTGTCTCTTTCTCTTAACTGTATCTTAATGCCTTCAATGGTGGCCATCTCAAGAATTTCTTCTTCCGACAAGGACTTTAGCCCTATATTCAGATATTTCCTAGGTGGCATTTTTCGCTTAGCAAGGAGATATTCCAACTGTTCCCGCTTCATAGGAAGATGATAATTCTTGCAAAATTCAATTTTACTCTTTAAATATGCTTCCGCTTCCTCTTCCCTGCCTTGTTCCAACAAGAACTCAAAATACTCTGTTGCCAGTACCGACAGAAAAATGTATTGTTCTGCTTTATCCTTTTCATAATAATATTCTGTCTTTTTCAGAAGTTCTTCCCTTACTTCCTTCGTATCATTTTTACTGAGAATCATTTTGTTTACATAATAATACATCAACTCTTCTTCAGAATGAACTTCTTCCCCTTCTTTTTCCAGCAATCCCCGGACAATGGTTTCAATTTTTAGAAAGTAACGATAACAGTTATATTCCTCCCCAAGATAATGATAACTTAGAGCCGAGAGAGCATATAATTTACATGCACCACAAAGACGAATACTCATCAATTTAATCTTCTCTAATAAGGCATACAAAATCTCAAGGCTTTTTACCGTTTCTTTATACATTCCGGCCACAAAACAATTTACAGCAATATTATAAAGAGCTTCTCCGGTTTCATCTGCAATGGCATGCCGGTTTAAAATCACAATAGCATCGTTAAGATAACTGTCTGCTTCTTCAAATTTCTCCTGAATCGTAGCATTATAGCCAAGACCGGCATAAACATGGGCAATTCTGATTTCATCCCCTTCTCTACGGATAACCTCAAGTCTCTTTCTATGCATTTCATTGGCATAATCATGATAATTCATTTTATTATAAATAATGACATTTCTCATATACGCACTCATAAGAAAATCATTATTTCCAATATACTCTCCAATGGCAATGGCCCGGTTAAAATACACCGGTTCCCTCTTTCCTTCTGCTATTTCCTTTAATACTTTCTCTTCGTGGTCATATCCAAAGCAATAAACATAAGCCAAAGAATTATAATACTGCCTTCTTTTTAACTCCTCAACCAGTTCCTGGTCCACATCAAAAGTAAAGTCACATAAATACAATTCTTTCCAGCCTGCAAAACTTGCCATCACATTAAAGATTCTGGCTTTCAACCTCAGTTCTTCATTTCCCATCTCTTCTGCAATCACCATGGAAATTCTGCTGTTTTGACGCACCTCATTTACTTTACCAATGCGAAAACCATTTAAGGCCCTTAAGTAGTAATAATAAAAAGTTTCCTCGCAACATTCATCAAAATCACATAGCTTTGAAACTTTTTCTATTGCCAAGGCGGCATTGTTCATGTCATTCATCAAAAGTGCAGTATGGATATAGACAAAAGAAATTTTCTGAAGATACTTAAGTTCTACCTCCTTTTTCCATGCATCCAGACTGTCATACACAGGTTTGATATATTCCATAACATCATGAAATGCATAAAAACATTTCAAAGCGTTCAAAGCCTCTTCATATTCATCCATATGCCCTTTATCCACGATAAAATCCCGGGATAAAGTCTCGTCTTTTAATTGCTTTTTATCCACCCATTCATATTCCAGCTTATTATCCAGAACATACTTATGCCATTCGTCCCAATGTTTCTTTTTCTCTTCCGACAAACGGAACTGATCATTAAAAAACATTAATATTTTAAAGTTTGGATTGGTAATATTTGTCATCAATCTTTTCATTAAGCGAAAGAAACAGATGTCTGCCAGATGGATGTGCTGAACTACAGCATACAACCGATATTCCTGCGTAATAAACAAAAATATCTTTTCAAAATTTTCCAGCATTTTTCTCTGTTCATATACCAATTCTTCAACTACTACTTCTTCTTTTCTTTCAATTCGTTCTCCTAACAGATACTTTTCAAAAATGCACCGGTGCAGATAATACACCCCGCAAACTTCTAAAAATTCCGCAACGGAATACCTTTCGCTATACTTCTCCTCATAAATCTGCTTTATCCAAGGTAACAAAGGTGTATAAGGAGTCATAACACCTGCATTTTGAAAAGAATAAAACATAAAAATAGTATCGTCTTCCACCTCCAAAGAGGCCAGTTCCTTCTCTTCCACGTTCAGCATATTATAATGCCTTACCACCATATAATTCTTAGATTCATCCATAAAGAAGGACTGAACAAGCAAACGGACATCTATTTTCATCCTCTTCACCCCACAAAACTATCCTAATTCTTGATATTTCTTCGGATACTTTCTAATATATTCTTAATCATTCATAATTTTTACATTAAAATGATTCATTTCCAAGAATCCTTTCCGCAAATATCATCTATTCTATTTTAATCCTTTTTTCTTCTTTTGAAAAGGTAATTTCTTGTTTTTAGTATTTTTTTATGATTTTTCAACAAAAAATCCTAACTAAAAAACGATTTTCAAACCCATCTTTTAGTTAGGATTCCCATATCTTTTACACCATTTAAAACCTATATCTCTTGTATTTCAATATAAGTTACGAGAAGTGCAAAATAATTTTTATAAAATTTCTTTTACTGTTTTTACAACATTTTCCTTGGTGAAACCAAATTTTTCGAATAATTTCGCTGCCGGTGCAGAAGCTCCAAACGATTGCATTGTCACATAAGCTCCATCCAATCCTACGTATCTTCCCCATCCAAAATCAGCTGCCGCTTCTACTGCAACCCTCTTCGTCACATTAGAAGGTAGTACTTCTTCTTTATATTCTTTAGACTGTTGCTCGAACAAATCCATACATGGCACACTTACCACTCTGGCATCAATACCATCTTTTTGTAATTCTTCCTTTGCTGCAATACATAATTCTACTTCGGAGCCGCTGGCCATAAGAATCACATCCGGAGTGTCTTTTTCTTCTTTCGATACCACATAAGCACCTTTTAAGGCATCCTTGCTGGAACCTTCAAGCTGGGATAAATTCTGACGGCTTAAAACCAAAGCAGTCGGAGCATCATTACAGGTAATCGCATGATACCATGCGGCTGCCGTTTCAGTGGCATCCGCAGGACGGAATACATTAAAGTTAGGCATTGCACGGAACATCGCCAACTGTTCAATCGGTTCATGAGTAGGACCATCTTCTCCAACACCAATGCTGTCATGGGTCAACACATAAGTAAGTGGAAGTCCCATCAAAGAAGAGAGCCTAGCCATAGGTTTTACATAATCACTGAAAACAAAGAAGGTAGAAACATAAGCTCTTAATCCTCCATGTAAAGCAATTCCGTTTCCAATGGCAGCCATGGCAATTTCCCTTACACCGAAGTGTAGATTTCTTCCTGCATAATTATCTTTCGAAAAATCTCCTTCGTCTTTCATATAAGTCTTTGTAGAAGGTGCTAAATCCGCCGCACCTCCAATAAAGTTTGGAAGCAGATTTTTAATCTTATTTATCATAACCCCTGATAAATTTCTGGTAGCCTCTGCCTTCTCAGGTACTGCCCAGAATTCCTCACAATCAAAGGCTGCCTTTCCTCTGTTTTCATCGTAATACTGTTCCCATAATTCCTTCATGTCAGGATATGTTTCACAATATTTTTCAAACAAACGATTCCACTCTGCTTCTTTCTTAGCACCTTCTTCTTTTAAAGAAGCATAATGTGCGTATACCTCTTCCGGAACAACAAAACTTTCCGTTTCTTCCCAGCCTAAATTTTCACGAAGTGCTACAACATTATCTACTCCTAAAGGCTCTCCATGAGCAGATGCCTTTCCTTCCTTCGCAGGACAACCAAAGCCAATCTTCGTCTTCACTTCGATCATGGTAGGTCTTTTTGTATCTTTCTTCGCTTCTTCAATAGCCTTTGCAATTTCTTCAAGATTATTTCCATCTTCTACTCTTAAAGTCTGGAATCCAAATGCTTCAAAACGCTTCGCAACATTTTCTGTAAAAGCAATATCTGTGCCACCTTCAATTGAGATGTTATTGGAATCATATAAAACAATTAATTTTCCTAAACCTAATGTTCCTGCCAAAGAAAACGCTTCCGAAGAAATTCCTTCCATCATACAGCCATCGCCACCTAATACATAAGTGTAATGGTCAACTACAGGAAAACCTTCTTTATTAAACTTCGCAGCTAAATGTGCTTCTGCAATGGCCATTCCCACTGCCATACCCATACCTGCTCCTAATGGACCTGTAGTGGCTTCCACTCCCACTGTATGTCCATATTCCGGATGTCCCGGAGTAAGAGAATCTAACTGTCTGAAATTCTTTAAATCTTCTATGGTTAATCCATAACCAAATAAATGTAGTAACGAATATAATAAAGTAGAGCCATGACCTCCTGATAAAATGAATCTGTCACGATTAGCCCACTTTGGATTCGCCGGATTATGGTTCATGTGATTTGCCCAAAGTTCATATGCCATAGCTGCAGAGCCCAAAGGTAACCCTGGATGACCTGAATTCGCCTTTTGTACTGAGTCTGCTGCTAAAATTCGAATCGCGTTCACTGATTTTCTTGCAATTTCGCTCATGATCTATTTCCTCCATATGCGTTTATTCACACAACTTCATAGACTAAATTCTAACACGATAGATTTATAATTGCAAGTAGGAAAAATCCGCAAATAAGAATAATTATCGTTACTGT
>JAFPAZ010000247.1 GCA_017390645.1 Lachnospiraceae bacterium | reverse complement strand
ATGACAACCAATGACAACCAATTTTACCTCTGGTTATCATAGGAATATATTGAAAATCAGTAAGTTTAATATATACTGACAACCATGACAATGATTTTCTAACATTTTTCTTTTTTCTAGTTGTCTGAATGATATAATTGCGAGAGTTCTAAAATAAAAAATATCTCCAAGCGTTTTATAAAAATGACGGGACGTTTTGCCTCAAACGCCTCGATGTTTTTTAAAAACGCCGTGGTCTTTTTTTTAAATTATTCGATGAAATGGGGGAAAATTGCATCTGCTCTTTATTGCTGGTATTGAATACAAATCTTCTGATTTCAGAAATACTTCAGACAAATTTCAGGAAGATTTCAGATAAAAGATTTTTCTGTCAATAGAATCGGAAATACTTTTGTGAACAAATAGAAAGAGGTTCATATGAGAAAAATTATTTTATTATTATTGCTTATTCCTTTGGTTTCCTGTCAGGATGTGGAGAAAACCAATTCATCGGTAAAGAATGTTTTATTGGACATAAATATGGATGGGGAACTCCGTTTATCGGAAATAGCTGATACGGTTGAGGTAATTCTTTTGGAACAAACGGATGATAGTGATATTGCTTTGGTGGAACGTTTTATTCCATACAAGGACAGATATTACGTGATGAGTTCAATAGGCTTTTCTAATGGCCGGGTTCATGTATTCGACAAGGATGGTAATTTTATACAGAAAATAGATAAGAGAGGGGGAGGTCCTGGGGAATATGAGGATTTGCAGGATATCGCCATTAATCCTCGAAATGATGAATTGGTATTCATGACACAGCCTAAAGGTATTTTCAGATATGATTTGGAAGGTAATTTCATTTCGAGGGTTCAAGGCGGGTATGGTATGAATGTAGCAGCCGATGCGCAAGGAAATTTTTATAAGACCGGCAGATGTTACGAAGAAACACCGAATAGGTTGCTGATGGTAAATGAAAGGGATAGTATATCTTTTGGCAAGGTAGAGGCAGATTATTTTGTCATGGTCAATCACTATAGTTTTACCAATGAATTTGATTGTCACGATGGTCGGGTTTATTATTCCTATCCCTGTTGTGATACCATTTTTGATGTGACAGGTGGAAAGAAAACTCCTGTTTGGTACATTGATTATAATGGAAAGAATTTGCCGATAGACAAAATATTTGCGAAAGATAAAAGTATGGATGAATCCCTAAAAATGAATGCTAAATATCCAGATTGTTTCCGTACGGATGTTTTTCGAATAGCAGATGATTTTTTGTATGTAGGTAGTGTTGATGGAGAAAAGCATGGAATTGTTTCCCTTTATTCCTTTAAGACAGGAAAAGTCTTGTCTGGTCATCGTTTTGTGGATGATATGTTTTTCCCAGATAACAAATTTACATTCAGACCCCTTAGAATGCCTATTGCCGTAGAAGGAAATAGTATGTTATGGCTCGTCAATCCTTCATGGCTTTTGCAAGGTTATGAATACTATAAAGAGAATTTGAGTCCGGACAAATGGAATGAATATTGTAAGCGGCATCCACAGGTAACAGAAGTATGTAGTAAATTGGATGAAGAATCTAATCCTGTTCTTTTGAAAATTAAGTTGAAGGATTTTTGATAAGAAACGTAATCATTCCGGCATTTAGTGGAAGAGCGTGAAGAAAAATGGAGCAATCTCCGTGAAGAACGAAAAGCTGTTTGAGCGAAGCGAGTTCTTTTCGTTTAGGAGATTGTTTCATTTTTTAGCTCTGGAACGGGAGCCGGCGCTT
>JAFPAZ010000037.1 GCA_017390645.1 Lachnospiraceae bacterium | reverse complement strand
TGATAAATATATGCTCTTAAGGTTTGCAAAACCTGTGGATGAAATCTTAAAAGATGCAAAGCCAATCATCTTAAAGTGTTCAAAGGAAATGGGAGAAAAAGTGCAGGAAGAAAAGAAAAAAAGCTCTGCCAATAAGAAAACTGCTTTGTCTGAAATTCTTACAAGTAGAGGTCTGGAATTGTTTTCTGAATTAAAACAACTTAGAATGGAACTTGCAAAAGAAGGTGCCGTTCCTCCTTACATCGTATTTAGTGATAAAACCCTGGTGGATATGTGCCGAAAACTGCCATTTACCAAAGAAGAGATGTTAAATGTGCAGGGAGTGGGAGAAAATAAGTTTGAAAAATACGGTATCGTTTTCTTAGAAAGGATCAAGAACTTTACAGGTGGAAAGAAAATAGAAACGGTTTATGAGCCGGTAGAGGTTACATCCAACGTGAGAGATAGAAGAAAATTTACATCTACCAAAGGGGAATTCGTTTTAACAAAAGAGATTCAAGATAGGATTACATACGCAGAAAAAGCCACCATCAGTGAAGTGGTACATCAGTTAAATGATTTACGCAATCAGGAAATTATGAAACGTCTGGTGATTAAAGAGGTGGTGGCAAAGCTGATAGAGCTAGGGTATGTGGAAGAAAAACTTAAACCTGGAGCAAAGTATTTAGAAAAACGTGCAACCCAAAAAGGAATGGGCATTGGAATATATGAGGAAGATAAAGTAAGTGAAAAAGGAAATGTATATGTGGAGCTTCAATGTACAAAAGAGGCACAGAAGTTTATTGTGGAGAATGTTATTTCAGGGATGTAATAGCAGAAATGTTATAGGAACATGATGTTTGGCGTGAATTGTTTGAATGATGGAAATTAGGAGGGGCAAATGGAACGTCGAAAAGTCGTAGTAGATACTTATACGGATTTAAAATTAAAAGAATACGTTACCTCGGCATTAACAGATATTTCTGAAAGCAGAGATTTCGTAAAAGCAATAGAAGAATATATAAGTTCAAATGAAACGAGAGTATTGATGATTTCTGGTTTGAGAGGGACTGGGAAAACCGTTGGGGTGTTACAGGGGATAAGAAATATCAATGATTATGAGAATACTGTTTTTATTAATATAGATGCTACTGCGGAAATGGACTGCTTCGATTTGAGGAATTTAATTGAAATTGAATTTGCAGAGAAAAAGTACATTTTTATCGATGAGATAACAAGGGTGAATGATTTGGTAAGTAATTCCGGATTTCTAGCAGATAAATTATGTAAATCAGGTAAAAAGGTTATACTTAGTGGTACAGATTCATTGGCATTGACGAAGTCCGAAGGTAGTGGATTATATCATAGAGCCATTAATAAGAATGTTACTCATATAAATTTTATGGAGGCAAAAAGAACCGCTGGTCAAAGTTTCAAAGACTATATGGAAATGGGTGGTTTATATCAGGCAGATACGTTAAAAGATATCGATGGCTTAAGACAGTATATAGATACAGCTGTTGTTGATAACATTTTAAATACTCTAAATAAAAATAAAAAAATATCAAGCCTGCTAAATTTATCGAATTTAGCCTCAGAAATTTCTAAGTTAAGAACCATAGTTTTTCGCATCATATATGCAATTATTTACGCATCTGCAAAAGGCATGAAAGAGGTAAATGTAAGCTTTATTATCAATTTATTTCATTATGCTGATTCTAAATTGTATGATATTAGGTCCTTGAATTCTTTGGTTTGTTCTCAAATGGGAGTGGATGAACGGATTGAGGCTTCCGAAAAGGAGGTTTTGACCGTTTTAGAGGCAATGTTAGAACTTGGGTTATTGGTAAAAGTTGGCAATATATGTAAAGAAGGAAGCTTTCAATATTATATTACGAATCCATCCATCATCAACCAGGTGTTATATTCCATGTTTTCCATATTAGATACTACGGGATTGGAGAAAAAAACTAATTCCTCAATAAAAGGATTTAAGGGGAAAATCTTTGAAAGCATTGTAGTAAATCATACAAAGTTAGCAGCAGATAAGTTAGGTTTTCAAACGTATTATTATCACGATATGAAAAATAGGGAAGTCGATTTAATCGTTCGAAACAAATTGCAGGATGAGTTTGAAGATTGGTTCGTCTGCTATGAAATTAAATTGACTACGGATATCGATACTGCTGTAGTAAAATCTTGTTGGATTAATGACAATGAAGTAAATTCATTTATGGAAGAATTGGGTGAAATTCGAGAAAAAGGCATCATATATCGAGGTGTCGATTCGGAGTTTTCAAAGTTTATGTCCAAGGATGTTTATCCACCTAAAAATATGACCATAGAGGAAATTGAATTACAGAATCAAGGTATTAAGTTGTTTTCGGTAGAAACGTATTTAAGTAATATCAATCATGTTTTAGGAGTACTTGCGGAGTGATGAAAGATATACCGTACAATGAAATGTCGAATGAAACTGATTGGGTTATTAAAAACTCTGTTTTCAGATGAATTGTCTAATGAGGAAAAGAAAGAATCGTTTGGTGTAACGGTTCCTGTATGAACAGTAATGATTAAAAATTTTAATACTACAATGTCAGAAGTTGTCCTTCAAAAAAGCTAATGAAATCAATCCAAGATTCATTGCGATACATTTTTGGGAGGATGACTTTTTTATTGAATAAAAGAATACAGTAATTTAAAGAAAGAGCTTCATAAATTAAAAAACCAGCTGTTATGGCTGCTTTTTCTTTTGACCGATTAGGCAATTTTTGTTAATTTCTTAGTTGACAACCCCAGCCAGGAAAGATACAATAGCTAATATGATTAGCTAAAAAGTAAAATGGAGTAACTAAGAATGAAAGCAGGACTAGATAAAGATATCATTTTAAAAACTGCCGCTGATTTAGCAGATGCGGAGGGAATTGCCAATGTTACCTTAAAGGCATTGGCGGAGAAATTAGGTGTGAAACCGCCATCCTTATATAAGCACATCAATGGTTTGGAGGAATTAAACAAAGCCCTTATGTTATATGGCTGGAAATCCTTAGAGAAAAAAGTGACGAGGGCAGCAGTGGGAAAGTCGAAAGAAGATGCCATAAGAGCGATATTTTATGCCTACAGGGATTATGTG
>JAFPAZ010000246.1 GCA_017390645.1 Lachnospiraceae bacterium | reverse complement strand
TTCATCGCAAGCTGTCTCGATTTCTTCTACCATGGTTTCTTTTTCTTCATCTGAAAGTTCTATTTCTTCTGTGGATTCTAACTGTTCTTTTAATGTATCCACATCCATGCCATATTCCTCAAAGAGATCACCATAATAATCAAAGATTGGTTCATAGTCATAAGATACATTGGTGCTTTCTACAGTAAGGTCCACAAAGTCTTCTGCATTATCTTTTAATCCTTCTGCAAGATTTCCCATAAATGCAACGACATCTTCATCCTTAAATTCAATATTTCCATCTGTAGCTGCACCTTCTTTTTTATCTGTGCTTACTGCTGCATCTTCAAGAATCTCTAGGAATAAATCTGCCATTTCTTCTGCTGCAGAACCATCCTTCTGCTGATAAAGATCTCCTACATAGATATCAAGATATTCATCTTCAATTCCCAAATCACTTAATTCTCCCATTTGTTGGATGGAATTTATATAATCCACAGCATCAGCCATGTTAATATATAAATGTTCATCTTCATAGATTAAGTGGGTTATCGTACCTTCTGCAGTTGTTCCTTCTATGTCCATGTTAAGAGCAATTTCCATATCAAAACTTTCATCTGTGGTAACTCCACTCATAACAAGTTCCATTTTTTCGTCGTCTTCTTCAACTTCCATTCCGATGGTCATTTCAAATTTTCCTGCAGTTTCTAAGTCCTGTGCACTCTGCATAACACTGTATAAATCATCCCCACCGGACTTTTCATCCTTCTTTCCACAACCTGCCAGACTTCCAACGCATAATGTAAATGCAAGGGAAACTGCTGCAATCTTAGATAATTTCTTTCTTCTCATTCTTTTCCTCCTAAATTTCTTACGCATCCTGCGTATGCACCTCAGCATAACAGGTATCTAAAACATTCTCTGTCCTATACCGGAATCCATCCCTCATGTGGTTCCTTTTCGTTATGCCAAGCCTTTTTTTCTTTCTTTCATTATTTACGCATCTTATTTGCAAAAAGCTGATAAAATCCATCCACAAACAAGAAACAAAACTCATTTTAGTACAAAGCGACCAAAATATCAAGCACTTATTCATTTTTCATAAATAAAAATCTTTTTTCTATGCATTCTGCAAGTTATTTATCTTAAATTACGTTTTGATTCTTTTGGGAGACTTCTGCTTCATTTTATTCCTAATCGTACAGAGTGTAACCCTGATACAGCCATCTATGGATAAACTATAAAGTTTCATTTTATTCAAGTTCATACAGTGTACAAAACCGGTACCCCTCTTTTTCCAACAATGTTAGTACTGCGTCCAATGCTTCACAGTTTGCTGAAGAAACATTATGAATCAACGGTATGGCTCCATTATGATAATAGGTACGGAAATGTTCTTCTACATAATTGCTTCCCGGCTGATTGTTGACATCATAGTCCAGGTAGGCAATACTCCAAAAAACGGTCTTATACCCCATGTCTTTGGTAATTTGCAAGGTTCTTTCACTGTATTCCCCCATAGGCGGTCGGAAAAACGGATCCATATCATAGCCAGTGACTTCTTTCATATAGGAAGAACAGGTTCCAAGCTCCTTTTCGATTTCTTCCTCACTTAAAGTCGGCTGACTTTTATGGGTTACGGTATGATTTCCTACCTGATGTCCTTCTTCTTTCATCCGTTTTACAATTTCCGGATTATCCCTTATGTAAGTCTGGGTAACAAAAAAACATGCTTTTGCATTGTGTTTTTTTAGAATGTCCAGCATGGTTTCCGTATATCCATTTTCGTACCCGCAATCAAAGGTTAAATATATGACTTTTTCCTCCGTATTTCCAAGATAATATGCATCATAGCTTTTTAAATCAATGGAATCATCTGCACCGGAGGGCTGGTGTTCTTTATTTCGTTTAAACCACCATGCTTTTTTTTCGTTAGAAAGACTTTCATAGCTCACTCCCTCCGGCAAAGCAGTAAGGGGTGGAGCGCCTTGCTGACTGCTTTCACTTTCTTCTCCTTCTTCATTTTGTGTGGATGAATCCGTCATATCTTCTATGTTCTTTTCATCTTCTATGTTCTTTTCATCTTCTA
>JAFPAZ010000010.1 GCA_017390645.1 Lachnospiraceae bacterium | reverse complement strand
GTGAAAGCTCTTCCGGAACCAGATCAGCATTTGAAGAACTTCTTGAAATCGAAGATCAGTGTAACTATGCCAATGAACTAGATTCTACCGGAGCAGTTCTTGCACAGGTAGCCGCTACGCCGGGAGCCATTGGATATGTATCTTTAGACGTTGTAGATGACAGTGTCATTGCACTTTCTATTGATGGAGTAGAAGCCACAGAAGAAAACATTATTGCAGGAAAATATATGTTATCCAGACCTTTTGTAATGGCGACCATGGGCGAAATTTCTGAACAAAGCGAAGCAGTACAGGCATTCTTTGAATACATAGAGTCAGAAGAAGGAAAAGAAATTATTAAATCAGTAGGACTTATTTTACCAGAGTAGGATGAAGGTTAGTATGAAAAAAGAAACAGGTTCCATAAAATCGGGAAAGCAGGGGAAACACCCCCGGGCTTTCTCGGAAAATCTCGCTAAAAATTGTTTTTTGGTTGCAGCAATTCTTGCCATAGTGGCAGTTCTTTCTATTATGCTATACATGTTTTTAAAAGGAACACCGGCACTTTTTGAGGTAGGTTTTACCGATATTTTATTTGAAAAGGAGTGGCGTCCGGCAGCAAAAGAAAATCCAAGTTTTGGCATTTTATATATTATACTTACTTCCCTTGTCGGTACCACCATGGCAATTATTCTGGGGGTTCCTTTGGGAATATTGACAGCAGTATTTTTAACGGAAGTAGCACCAAAAAGATTAGCAGCACTTGTGCAACCGGCAGTGGAACTTTTAGCAGCAATTCCGTCCGTAATTTATGGACTGCTTGGAATTATGATTCTTACACCATGGATGTATAAAGTGGAAAAGTGGGTATTTGAAGGGAGCAAGGATCACCAGTATACCGGTGGGGCAAATCTGATTTCTGCAGTTATTGTACTTGCAATCATGATTCTGCCAACGGTAGTTAATATGAGTGTTTCTGCCATTCGTGCGGTAGATGGTAAACTGAAATCCGCCTCACTGGCACTGGGAGCAACGAAAATGCAGACAATTTTTAAGGTGGTGATTCCGGCGGCAAAGTCAGGAATTATGACAGGTATTGTGCTAGGGATCGGAAGAGCCTTAGGGGAAGCAATGGCCATAAGCCTTGTTTCAGGAAGTTCAGTAAACCTTCCGCTTCCA
Organism: Lachnospiraceae bacterium; assembly: GCA_017390645.1. Next base: position 4,943 of record JAFPAZ010000010.1, on the reverse strand, counting down.
TTTCATTCTGTAAGATTCTTAACCACAGCCATCGTAAGCGAAATGAGTTATGCCGACGGATTACATAGACAGGTGTTGTTTACCATTGGTCTGGTGTTGTTTGTGTTTATTATGGTGATTAACCTGATATTGACCAGAATGATTCGGGGAAAGGAGAAAAACTCATGATTCGAAAAAAGAAAATGCGTTTTGCGGATGGAGTGTTATATGGGGCAATTTATTTATCCGCCACATTTGTAGTTTTACTCCTTTTAGGAATGATTGGTTATGTTTTATATCGTGGTCTTGGTGTAGTGTCATGGGATTTTCTAACCGGTGTAACCAGTGTACTTAGGGGAACAACCGGGATTGCAGGAAATATTGTAAATACGTTGTATATCATTTTGTTAACCATGCTAATTGCAACTCCGATTGGAGTGGGGGCGGCCATATATCTGAATGAATATGCAAAGCCGGGTAAGCTGGTTACCTTGATAGAACTGGCAACTCAGATTTTATCAGGAATTCCTTCCATTATCTTTGGGTTGTTCGGAATGATTTTCTTTGGTCAGACTCTAAAGCTTGGGTATTCTCTTCTTACCGGAGCATTTACCATGGTGCTTATGGTGCTGCCGTTAATTACGCGGAATACCCAGGAAGCTTTAAAAACGGTGCCGGATGGGTATCGCCAGGGGGCCATTGGATTAGGAACCGGTAAATGGTACATGATAAGGACGATTTTGCTTCCTTGTGCCATGCCTGGAATTATTACAGGGGTCATCCTTGCAATCGGAAGAATTGTGGGAGAATCAGCAGCCTTATTATTCACTGCAGGAAGTGCCCATCTGTTACCGGACAGTTTTACAGAATTTTTATCGAAAGCCTTTGATTCGGGAGGAACTTTGACGATTCAGCTTTACTTAAGTATGTCAAAAGGACAGTATGATGTAGCATTTGGTATTGCGGTGGTATTGCTGGTAATCGTGCTCTTGATAAATTTTGCAACAAAACTTTTGGCAAGAAAGTTTGATGTAAACCGAAAGGAATAAGAGAGAGCATATGTCTTAGTTAATTGCAAAACTATAATATTTTATTGACAGCGATTCAAAAGAATCAAAACAATGCAGGCATGGTTTCGCAATTGACTAAGAATGTGTCTTGGTGAAGAGAAAAATGATACCTATGGAGGATAAGATGGATAAAAAAGTGAAAATTAAGGTGCAGAACCTAAACCTTTACTATGGCGAAAATCATGCATTGAAAGATGTCAGCATGGATATCAAAGAAAACTGCATCACAGCTTTTATTGGTCCTTCCGGTTGTGGCAAGTCCACATTTTTGAAAACCTTAAATCGCATGAATGATTTGGTGGATCATGTAAAGATTACCGGAAGTGTCAGTCTGGATGGAGAAGATATTTATGCCGGGGATGTAAATACTACGGTTCTTAGAAAGAAGATTGGTATGGTATTTCAACAGCCAAATCCATTTCCTATGAGTATTTATGATAACATTGCTTATGGTCCGAGGGTGCATGGAATCAGGGATAAAGCCAGATTGGATGAAATTGTGGAGGAATCTTTAAGAGGGGCTGCTATTTTTGATGAAGTAAAAGACCGTTTGAAAAAATCAGCATTGGGTTTATCCGGTGGTCAGCAGCAGCGTATCTGTATTGCAAGGGCTTTGGCAGTACAGCCGGAAGTACTTCTTATGGATGAGCCAACTTCGGCATTGGATCCGATTTCAACTTCAAAAGTGGAAGAACTAATGGAAGAACTTAAGAAAAAATATACCGTTGTGGTGGTTACCCACAACATGCAGCAGGCTGCAAGAGTTTCGGATGATACCGCATTTTTTCTTGTGGGAGAAATGGTAGAATTTGGGGACACGGAAACGTTATTCTCCTATCCTACGGATAAGAGGACCGAAGATTATATTACAGGGAGGTTTGGTTAATGGTACGGGCAAAATTCGACGAACAGCTTTCCAATCTGAATCAGGAACTTTTGAATATGGGTACCATGATAGAAGAGAGAATTCAAAAGGCAGTGGAAGCATTATTAAAACAGGACGTGGAGCTGGCAGAATATATTATGAATTCTGATGGAGAAGTGGACCAGGAGGAGAAGAAAATAGAGCATTTATGCTTTAATCTTCTGATGCAGCAACAGCCTGTGGCAAGGGATTTAAGAGTCATTTCTGCAGCCATGAAAATGGTTACGGATATGGAGAGAATCGGAGATCACGCAGTGGATATCTCGGAAATTACCATATTGCTGGCGGATACGCCTTATGTAAAGAAATTAGAGGATATCAGCAAAATGGCATCTACCACCATAGAAATGTTGATCCACAGTATTGAAGCCTATGTGGAACATGATATGGTAAAAGCCGGAGAAGTCATTAAAAATGACGATATTGTGGATGAATTGTTTCTAAAGGTGAAAGAAGAACTGGTTGAAATGATTCATAAGGATGCAAACTGTGGACAACAGGCTGCGGATCTCCTTATGGTGGCAAAATACTTTGAAAGAATCGGAGACCATGCCACCAATATTGCGGAATGGGTCATCTTCTCGCTGGATGATAAGAGCCGTAAAGCTTAATAAGATTTCATGTTTTCTCATTTTATATAAATCATGGGGGTAAAATATTTTTGCCCCCAATCACCATATCTGGCAATTGTGGAACTATTGTATTTTGTGTGAAATGGATGTTTTTGTTTCTTTTGAATCACTTGATTTTAGAATGAGCCTTGATGATTTAGGGGATATCCTGTACAATGTTATTTGCGTTGACAGACATTTTCTTAATATGATTCGGGTGTCAAAACAGGCGAAAGAATATCTTGTGTCCGCTGTACCACTGTGTCCATACAGCAGGGATGAAATATATTTTGGTTGTTTTGGCAGCCGAATCCCATTAAGAAAAAGAAGGAGGATGCCTTATGGCACTGATATATATCGTAGAAGATGACAGTAATATTAGGGAAATTGAAACCATTGCATTAAAAAACAGCAACTACATGGTGCTGGCTTTTGAAACTGCAAGGGATTTTTATAAAAAAATAGAGGAAATTGTACCAGATCTTGTGATTCTAGACGTTATGCTTCCAGATGAAAATGGGAATGAAATCGTAAAAAAACTTCGGAAAAGTCCTGCAACAAAGCGCCTTCCGGTGATTATGGTAACTGCAAAAACTACGGAAATGGATATGATAAAGGGGCTGGACGACGGAGCAGATGATTACATAAAGAAGCCTTTTTCGGTTATGGAACTCATTAGCAGAGTGAAAGCGCTTCTTCGGAGAACATTAAAAGAAGAGCAGAAAACACTTCAGATAGACAATGTGTTTTTAGATAATGAAAGGCATATGGTGTATGTGGAGGAAGAGCCGGTGGACTTAACCTATAAGGAATACGAATTGTTAAAGTTGTTAATGTCCAATAAGGGCGTGGTTTTATCAAGGGATGTGATCATGGAGCATGTCTGGGATACGGAATTTGAAGGAGAATCCCGTACTGTGGATATGCACATAAAAACATTAAGACAAAAACTTGGGTGTGCGGGGACCAAAATCCGTACCGTGAGAAATGTGGGGTATGTGATGGAATGAAACGCAGGATTAACATACAATTTATTATCATTACCATTATAGCAATTCTCACTACCATGGCGCTTATGGTCTGGATTCTTTACAATGTATTCCGGGAGCAGGTATTAGATGGATTGCGGTTAGAAGCAGAGGTATTGAAGAATTCCTATGTTTTTGCAAGGGAAAAGATAGATTCGGAGGATTTTCAGATTCCTGAATTGAGAATTACCTGGATTGACGTGGATGGAACCGTATTATTTGACAACAATGTTGATATAGGAGGGATGGATAACCATGCTACCCGTCCTGAGGTAGAAGGAGCATTGAAAAATGGAACTGGGGAAGCAATCCGTAATTCGGATACCATGAATATCAATACCTACTATTATGCCCTGAAGTTAGAAGATGGAACGGTCATCCGTGTGGCAAAAGAGGCGGGCAACCTCTTTAGTATGTTAGAATCCGCAATTCCATTGATTCTTCTGATTATGGTTGTTATGATTTTTATATGTATTTTAATCTCTCATTTTGTTACGAAGAAATTAATCCAGCCCATTAATATGCTTGCAAAGAATCTGGATGATTACAGTCAGGTGGCTGTATATAAGGAATTGGTTCCTTTTGTATCTACCATACGTTCCCAGCATGAAAATATATTAGAAGCTGCAAAAATGAGACAGGATTTTACTGCAAATGTTTCCCATGAGTTAAAAACTCCTCTTACCGCTATTTCCGGTTATGCAGAGTTGATTGAAAACAAAATGGTGGATGAGTTAAAAACCATTGAATTTGCGAAAGAAATCCGTCAAAATTCGGACAGACTGGTGCGCCTGATTAATGATATCATTAATCTTTCTGAATTAGACCGGATGGAAGGGCATATTCAGATGGAGGAGATAAATCTTTTTGAGGTTGCCATGGAATGTACGAAACCTCTGTCTATCAATGCGGGGAAAAAGGCAATTCGTTTTTCCTGTATTGGTGAAGCCTGTGAAATACGGGGAAACAGGGATTTAATCTCGGAACTGATTATGAATCTTTGTGAAAATGCCATCCGATATAATAAGAAGGATGGAAGTGTGACGTTAAAGGTAGGGATGGAGGAAAATTGTCCTACTTTGACGGTGAGTGATACCGGGATTGGAATACCGAAGGAACATCAGGAGAGAATTTTCGAGAGATTTTACCGGGTGGATAAGAGTCGTTCTAAAGAAACCGGTGGAACCGGACTTGGACTTGCCATTGTGAAACATATCGTGGCGATTCATGATGCAAGGATTACATTGGTGAGCGAAGAAGGAGAAGGAACGACGATAAAGGTGAAGTTTTAAGGGATTGCATTGAAACTTCTTTGATGAAATATTAGAGG
>JAFPAZ010000036.1 GCA_017390645.1 Lachnospiraceae bacterium | reverse complement strand
GTCTTAATGAATCATTTGGAAAAACAGATGGAGTTAATGGGGTATGAAAATGCAGGTCTTGTTATGAAAAAAAGTGGAACAGAATGGATATTGTATGTTGAAGTAAAGGAGAATTTAAGTCAGGACTGGGAAGGGGAGAAAAAAAACTTAAAAAATATAATAAGTAACTTCTATAATCTGGATGAAGATAATATAAATATAGAAATTAGGGGATAATAAGTGAAAATAAATGAGAATAGCAAAATTATAGTATGGATGAAAGAGAACAAAAAAGTTTCAGTTTTTGTTTTGGCAGGATTGTTATTATTGGTACTTGCAATTCCCACCAACAACAAGAAAGAAAAGGATGAGGTAATATCTTCTGTGGAGTTGGAAGAAGAGGATTATTGTAATGAACTAGAAGAAAGAATGGAAGAAATACTTGGTAAAGTGGAGGGTGTTGGAAAGGTAGAAGTAATGATAACCTTGAAAAACAGTAAGGAACAGGTGATAAATAAAGATACACCATTAAGTAGTACAAAAAATGTAGAGGAGAGAGAAGGGGAAAAAAGCGAAAGTGAAAGCATAGATCAGGGGGAAGAAACGGTATTAGTAAGTATTGATGGAGACAGTGTTCCTTATGTATTGAAAGAATATTCACCGACAGTAGAAGGGGTGCTGATTATTGCTGAGGGAGGAGATGATGCGGCTGTAAAAATAGCGTTGATTGAATCTACAACGGTGCTTTTAAATGTTCCATCACATAAAGTAGCTGTGTTAAAAATGGTGAAATCATAAAAATGGAGGTATTAGTGTGAAAGAAAAAATTAAGCTAAAAAAATTGGTGAAAAAAAATCAGGTTATTGTGAGTGCTTTGGCGTTGATGATAGCGATGGCAGGATACATGAGTCTTTCAGATAAAAATATTCCAATAAATGAAGAAAGTAGTGAAGAAGATAGCCTGGAGGTGGTACATAGCAACGATATTTCAAATGGGGATTTGGCTTCTTATGAAGGGGCTGATGGAAACCATGATGATAGCGAAGTAAGCGATGTGGTGATGGATAGTGTGACTCCGGACAATGAGGAGGAAATCGGTCAGGCTGTATTTACCAGTTCTGGTGATGTGGCGGGATTTTTGGCCAGTGCAAAGCTTGAGAGGGAGCAGGCAAGGGCAAAATCAAAAGAAACATTGGAGTCAATTATTTTTAACGATACTCTCAGTGAGGAAGAAAGGGCTGGTGCCATTGAACTAGAAAATGAACTTGCAAAAAATATAGAGATGGAAGTTGCAATTGAACAACTTTTGGGAGCGAAAGGATTCCAAAATACCATTGTGTTTATTGAAAATGATACTGTGGATGTTATGGTAAAATCGAATCAGTTAAGTGAAGAACAAAAAGCACAAATCGAAGAAATTGTTACCAGAAAAACAGGAATGCCTTTAAGTCAGATTGTAATTTCAACTATAAAAACCCGGGAAGAGTAAAGAGAAAAGCATATCATGGTTCGGAATAGACGGATTCTTTCGAAAAATGATAAATAAAACACATTTACGAATGCAATTTTTTTTGATATAATGATAAGAAATGTAAATGAGATACAAAGGCAGAAATAATCTGCCATTTTATGGAGGTTAAAATATGGGCGTAACTATGAATAGAGAAGCGGAACCAAAAAACATTATTCATCTGAATTCTAATGGAAAAAAAGGTGATGTGCAGATAGCGGATGAAGTGATTGCAGTGATTGCAGGACTTGCAGCAACAGAAGTAAAAGGTGTATCTAAGATGTCAGGTAATATTACCAAGGAAATCATCAGTAAACTTGGCATGAAAAATCTTTCAAAAGGTGTAAAGGTTTCTTTTCAGTCAAATCAGCTGATGGTTCAGGTAGCCATTGTTTTAAAATATGGATATAGTATTCCAAAGGTAAGTTCCATGGTGCAGGAAAAAGTAAAAACTGCCATTGAGAATATGACCGGAATTACGGTGAAAGAAGTATCGGTTCATATTTTGGGAATTGATAAGGAAGAGTAAATAGATGACTGATGCAAGGTGGCAGGAATTTGCAGGTATCAGAAGTCACAATGCCTATTATTTTGATATTTTTAGAATGAAGTGTACGTAAGAAGGAAAGAAGTTAGAAAGGAAATCGTCATGACGCGAAGAAGCTTAAGAGAAAATGTATTTAAAGCATTATTTAGAATGGAGTTTTCAGCTCCGGAGGAAAAAGAAGAACAGCTAGCTTTATTTTTAGAGTATGCCACATGGTACGACGACGAGGATGAAGCAAACGAATTAAAACCTTTATCTCAAAAGGCTCATGATTATATTTCTAATAAAACCAGAAATATAATGGATAAACTGGATGAAATTGATAAAAAACTAAAGGAAAATTCTAAAAGCTGGGGTCTAGAACGAATTGGAAAAGCGGAACTTACGATTTTACGGCTGGCAATTTATGAAATTCTCTTTGATGAAGAGGTTCCTAATAAAGTTGCTGTAAATGAAGCTGTGGAACTGGCAAAGATATACTGTAAAGAAGAAGCCGGAGCTTTCATCAATGGAGTGTTGAGCAGTCTGATGTAAGGAGTGTAAAAGATGGAAAAAGTCTTTAAGGTTACACAGATTAATACGTATATAAAGAATTTGTTTTTAGCGGACTATCTGTTAAATAAAGTTCAGGTAAAGGGTGAAGTATCGAATTGTAAATATCATTCTTCCGGGCACATATATTTTACGTTAAAAGATGAGGGGGCTGCCTTAAAGTGTATTATGTTTGCCTCTTCTAAAACTTCCGGATTGAATTTTAAAATGCAGGATGGGCAAAGTGTGATTGTTTCTGGAAGTATCAAAGTATTTGAACGGGATGGGGTATTTCAGCTTTATGCAAATCAGATTAAACTTGATGGTGCCGGAAACTTATATGAGCAGTATGAAAAAATCAAGCAGAAACTTTATGAGGAAGGTCTGTTTGATTTCGAAATAAAAAAAGAAATTCCTGCATATCCGAAGAGGGTAGGAATTGTAACGGCGAAAACAGGAGCAGCCCTCCAGGATATTTTAAATATCGCAAAACGTAGAAATCCTTATGTTCAATTGATTTTGTATCCTGCGAAAGTTCAGGGAGAAGGAGCTGCAAAGACCATAGTCGAAGGAATACAGACCTTAGATCAGATGTCGGTGGATACGATTATCATAGGACGTGGCGGTGGTTCTATCGAGGATTTATGGGCATTTAATGAAGAAATGGTAGCAAGGGCCATTTATGCGGCAAAGACGCCGATTATATCAGCGGTTGGTCATGAGACGGACAATACCATATCAGACTATGCAGCAGATTTAAGGGCTCCTACTCCTTCGGCGGCCTGTGAGCTGGCGATACCGGATGTGGTTTCAGTAGAGAAAACCCTTATGTTATACCAGGATAAAATGAAAAGGCTCATGCATAGGATACTTGAAAGTAAGAAAACGGAGTTATCCATGCTTAGTGCGAAATTAGAATATTTAAGTCCTAAAAACCAATTGATAGAAAAAAGGTTGCTTTGTGACCGTTTTTATGACCGGTTGGAGTCTGTTATGGGGCAGAAGGTGAAAAAGTATCGTCACCAATGTGAGATTTTAACAGAACGATTAAATGGCGCCTCCCCTACGAATAAGCTGAAAAAAGGTTATGCCTATATTACGGATAAAAATAATCAGCCGGTGTTGTCTGCTACCTCCCTTAAGGAAGAGCAGAACATCACGCTTTCTTTTTTGGATGGACAGATAGATGCTTTAGTAAAATCAAAAAAAATGTACGAGGAATGATGAGATGGCAAAGGCAAAGATTGAAGATAAATTTGAACAGATTAGCGCAATCATTGAAACATTAGAACAACCGGCAACATCACTTACGGAATCGTTAAAACTATACACTCAGGGGGTAAAAATTTTAAAGGAATGTAATGATGAACTGGACAAAGTGGAAAAACAGTTGATTATTCTGGATGGGGAAGAAGAAAATGTTTGATTTGGAAAAGAGTGTGCAACAAACAGAGTGTGTTATTCGTAAATATCTTCCGAAAGAGGAAGGATATCAAAAAACAATCTTTAAAGCAATGAATTATGCAGTAAACGGTGGAGGGAAAAGACTCCGCCCTATTTTAATGTTGAAAACTTTTGAAGGCTTTGGTGGAACAGGTGAGGTGATTGAGCCTTTTATGGCCGCAATTGAAATGATACATACCTATTCCCTGGTGCATGATGATTTACCGGCATTAGATAATGATGAGTATCGAAGAGGACGTAAAACTACCCATGTGGTTTATGGACATGCTATGGGAATTCTTGCAGGCGATGCATTATTAAACTATGCTTTTGAAACTGCAATGAAAGCTTTTGAACTGGATGATTTGGATGTGGTAAGAAGGGCATTCGAGATTTTAGTGAAAAAACCTGGGGTATATGGAATGATAGGTGGTCAGGTAGTTGATGTGGAAAAAAGCGGGACAGCTATGGATAAAGATGAATTAGAATTTGTTTTTCGCTGTAAGACAGCTGCATTAATCGAAGC
>JAFPAZ010000035.1 GCA_017390645.1 Lachnospiraceae bacterium | reverse complement strand
TCGTAATCTACATAGACATTAATTGGACCTCCGATTTCAAGGAAGTTATTTGGATTTGACCAAAGATTACCACTCTTAAAACGATAGGTTGTATTTGTATTTTCGTCAAGGTATTTGCATTCAACGATAAATGGACTTCTTCCGTTTACTTTATAGCTTGTGTTAAGGTAAATATTATCTACGGTAGCACAAAGGACTTTTCCGTTGGATAACAGATGTTTTTTTCGTCGCGCAGCCTTTAATTGGCTGAAAATATTTAAAAAGCCAACCAGGAAAAAGACGATTCCCATTAAAAATAAGATAACAGTAGAAAGAATTTCCATGCTTTTTACCCTGGCATCTGTTGGGGCATCCGGATCCAGATAGATAGTGATTTCTTTTCCTTCATGCATGGAAGAAGTATAACCGTTAAGCTGTATGTTTTCGTAGGTTTTTCCTTCAAATTCATACTCAACAAATACCCTATGGTGGGTATCATCTTTAGAGGTATATGTTTGTATGTCCGTGATGGTAGCAGTAGTTGAAACTGCCGTTTTGTTAAATGTGGTGGTTTTAATCAGCTGATAAAATCCAATGACTAGAATAAGAACACCGATACAGCCGAAGAGACCAAAAAAAAAGTATTCATTAAATTTTTTCATGTTACGTTCCTCCTCAAAATAGTTGTATTCATTATACCATAAAGTGACAAAAAAATCTATAGAGATATGAGGTGAATCATCGGGGTGAATGATTGGGGTGAATGATTGGGGGGTATGAGCTCTTATATTTTAGGAAAAAGTTAAACATTTTGAAAGTTCTAAGAATAATTTCATTGCTTGCTGGAGTGATTTTTGTGTGGTATACTTCAAGAATTGAAAAAAGAATATATTATGATTCTGATTGGAGGACAAGATGAAATTTGTGATTCAAAAGACAGCCTATGCTTCTGTTTCTGTGGAAGGAACTGTGAAAGGAAAAATAGGAAAAGGTTTTATGGTTTTGATTGGGATAGGACAGGAAGACAATGAAGAAATAGCAGATAAAATGGTGCAAAAATTAGTAAATCTTCGTATATTTAAAGATGAGAATGGAAAGACAAATTTAGGTCTTAAGGATGTGAATGGAGAATTGTTGCTGATTTCACAGTTTACTCTATATGCAAACTGCAGGAAAGGAAACCGGCCATCTTTTACTGCTGCCGGTTCCCCTGATGAGGCAAAAAGACTTTATGAATATATCATTGAAAAATGTAAGGAAGAAGTTTCTATTGTAGAACAGGGAGAGTTTGGTGCAGCCATGAAAGTGGAATTGTTAAACGATGGTCCATTTACCATAATTTTGGATAGCAATGAAATATTGCCAAAACAAGCATAAAATTTTTTAATATTTCAATAATGAAAAAATCGGTATCGGATCCCGTTTCCGGAGATGGCAACAGGGAACATAACGTTTGATTAAAAATGTGTGAAAAAAGAATAAATTTTTCTTTTCATTTCGATATAATTCTGATATAATAGTTTCGTTTGGTAAATTAATAAAGTGATATATAAACCAATATGTAATAAATATTAGATTTATGTAGTGCGTATAAACAGACAGGGGTGGTCTGACATAAGGCCTGCCCCGTCTGTTTTTTTGTTATGAAAGTCCATTCCATATAGCAATCGACTTTAATATAGCACTAGAAGAAAAGGAGGAAACTATGGCTGAGCAAGAGTATATTATTGAGCTAAAAGACATCATGAAAAGTTATGATGGGGATGTTGTAATAGTAGAAGACATTAATCTTCAGATTAAAAAGGGTGAATTTGTAACCTTTTTAGGACCATCCGGTTGTGGAAAAACCACTACATTACGAATGATTGCCGGATTTGAACTGCCGACGGAAGGAAAAATCCTTCTGGATGGAAAGGATATCAGTAATCTCCCCCCAAACAAACGTCCAATTAATACCGTGTTTCAGCGATATGCATTGTTTCCACACTTAAACGTAGAAGATAACATTGCATTTGGATTAAAATTAAAAAAACTTCCCAAAGAGGAAATCAAAAAGAAAGTAAAAAATGTATTGGATGTAGTAGACCTGGCAGGATTTGAAAAAAGAAGAGTATCCACTCTTTCCGGTGGGCAGCAGCAAAGAATTGCCATTGCCAGAGCCATTGTAAATGAGCCTGAGGTTTTATTGTTAGATGAGCCTTTAGGTGCATTGGATTTAAAAATGCGAAAGGAAATGCAGCTGGAATTAAAGCGAATGCATGAAAAACTTGGCATTACCTTTATTTATGTTACTCACGACCAGGAAGAAGCACTTACCATGTCAGATAAGATTGTGGTAATGTCAGATGGTATTGTACAGCAGGTAGGCACTCCGGAAGAAATTTATAATGAGCCTAGCAACGCCTTTGTTGCTGACTTTATTGGAGAAAGTAACATTTATGTTGGAAAAATGACAGACAACAAAAAGGTAACGTTTTTAGATTATGAATTTGAGTGTCTGGATGACTATCCGGTTGGGCGAAAAGTGGATGTTGTAGTAAGACCGGAAGATATTATGATTACAGAACCGGAAGAAGGACAGATTACAGGAACCATTACTTCAGTTATATTTAAAGGAATGCACTATGAAATTATTGTAGAGGATGGAAAAAATGAAATTGTGATTCAAAATACCAAATTTTATGAAGCTGGACAAAAAATTGGTATGAGAATTGGTCCTGATGAGATTCATGTTATGTTGCCAGAAGTACTTAGCAATAAATTTGAGGGTGTTATTACGAAAAATAATACTGTGGAATTTGCGGATGGTGAGTTTGAATGTGATGTAACAAAGTTATATCCGGATTCCCATTTGGATGACAAGGGATATCTCATTACAAAAGAGGGAGAAAAACTGGATTTAACAGGAATCCGTGTGAATGTAGAAATTGAAATTCAGGATGTATCCATGAGTGATGATGCTGAGGCTGGAGGAACCTGTGGTAATATTATCTCCTTAATTTATAAAGGTGACCATTACAAATATACCGTTCGAACCAAGAGCGAAGAAGATTTCATTATTGATGATGAAGATCTTTGGAATGAAGATGATTATGTCAGTGTCATTATTCCGAAAGACAAGATTAAGCTTACACTATTTACTGAAGGAGATTCATAAAAAATGGGAAAAATTCGTTTTTCGAGGAAACAGCTTTGTATTCCTTATGCAATTTATCTTTTTTGCTTTGTGTTTGTTCCATTATTGGTGTTAATGTACTATGCCTTTACAGATGCACACGGACATATTACCATTCAGAATTTTATTAATTTTTTTACACAAAGCAACACTATGGGAACGTTAATTTATAGCCTTATGCTTGCTTTCGTAACCACAGTGGTATGCCTTTTGATTGCGTATCCGGTTGCCTATATTCTGGCAAAAAGTCATTTGAAGAATAAGGCTGTAATACTTATGGTATTTGTAATGCCGATGTGGATTAACTTTACATTAAGAGTAACTGCGTTAAAAGAGATTTTAACTGCCATGGAACATAACCTGGCATTTCATCCGTTTTTAAACTCTGTAATTGGGATGACTTATGACTTTTTACCATTTATGATTATGCCAATTTATTCTACGATTTTAGGAATTGATCATAGTTTATTAGAAGCGGCAAGGGACTTAGGGGCAGGACCGGTAAAAGCTTTTTTATCAGTTGTACTTCCGTTATCCGTTCCAGGAATTGTTGGTGGGGTTACCATGGTATTTCTTCCGGCAATGACAAATTATGTTGTTTTAGATATGCTTTATAACAGCACATATATTATGGGAAGTCTGATTGGAAGCTATTTTAGTGCATATGACTGGCACAATGGTTCCATGATTGCCATTATACTTCTTGCAATTATATTAATTGTGACATTTGTAACCGGAAAAATGTCGGAAGATCAAAGTGAGCAGAAGGGAGAAGCATTATGATGAAGAAAATATTAAGTACCTTGATACTTGGTTTTGCACTATTATTTATGTATGTTCCTATTTTGCTTCTTGCAATCTATAGTTTTACAGATTCTACTACCATTGGTGCTATCCGGTCTTTTTCGTTGGATAATTATGTTACACTGTTTACGACAGAGGAACTTCGGGAAATGATAGGGGGAACTTTGGCCCTGGCACTAATATCAGCATTGATTGCAACTGTTCTTGGAACATTAGGAGCCATTGGAACCTTTTACTCTAAAAAGACGATAAAAGCCGTTGTTAACAGTGCAAATCAGGTACCAATCATTAATGCAGACGTAGTAACCGGTTTCTCCATCTGTGTGTTAATGATTATTGTGTTAGGAATGGAAAAGGATACTTTTATTCCTTTGTTGGTTGGGCATGTTACTTTATCAGCACCTTTTGTCTATACCTCAGTTGTGCCCAAATTAAAACAGATGGACAGTTCATTATATGAAGCAGCTTTGGACTTAGGTTGCAGTCCTTCCGAAGCATTGTTTAAAGTAGTAATTCCACAAATCATTCCCGGAATTTTATCCGGATTTATGTTGGCAATTACTTTGTCTTTAGATGATTATTTTATTACAACTTATACAAAACCTGCTACTTTTGATACCATAAGTACTTATGTGGTAAATGCCACCAGAGGTTCGCAGACAGAAATAAAGACAGCACTTTGGGCATTATCTACTGTGATATTTATAGTAGTGGTGCTGGTTGTGGTTGCCATGAATCTTTCTACATTTAGAAAAAAGGGGGAAGAAGCATGAAACAAAAATTAATGGCCTTTTTTCTTGTTATAATGTTATGGTTTCAAACGATGACATCGTTGGAGGTATCAGGGGCAGAGAAAAAAGAGGAAAATCTTCCTTCGGAAGAAGAAACAATCATTTTAAGAATTTGTAACTGGGAAGAGTATATTGACGAAGGGGACTGGGATGAAGAAGAAGCCATTGATTTGTCTGAAGATAGTGTGATTATTGGGCAAAACAGTCTGATTGAAGATTTTGAACAATGGTATTATGAGGTATATGGAGTCCGTGTAGAGGTGGAATATTCTACCTTTGGTACCAATGAAGATTTGTTTAATCAGTTGAATCTTGGCGATACTTATGATTTGGTGTGTCCATCGGAATATATGATTATGAAACTTATGGTGAAAGAGAAACTAGAGCCATACAGTGAGGATTTTTTTGATGTTGAGGCTGAACATAATTATTACGTAAAAGGGGTATCTCCTTATATTCGGCAGGTGTTTGAATCCAATGAAATTGGTGGTGAAACATGGGCAAAATATGCGGCGGGGTATATGTGGGGAACCACAGGAATTGTGTATAATCCGGAGAAAGTACCTGAAGAAGATGCTTCTACCTGGTCAATTCTGGCCAACGAAAAATATAACAGAAAAGTAACCATAAAAGATAATGTAAGAGATGCTTATTTTGCAGCACTGGGAATTTATAAAAGTGAATTGTTATCAGAAGAATGTTTTATTTCAGATGCAGATTATCATAATAATTTATCCGATGTCATGAATGATGTTACACCAGACACCATAAATGAAGTGGAAAAAATATTAAAGAATATTAAGGATAATGTTTATTCTTTTGAAACAGATTCTGGAAAATCCGATATGGTGACAGGGAAGATTGTAGCCAATTATCAATGGTCTGGAGATGCGGTTTATACCATGGATCAGGCGGAAGAAGACGGTTTATATTTAAACTACGCTGTACCAAAGGAATCCACGAATCTTTGGTTTGATGGATGGGTTATGTTAAAAGATGGAATCAATGGGGATGAAGCAAAAAAACATGCGGCAGAGGCTTTTGTTAATTTTGTATCCCGGCCGGATAATGTAGTAAGAAATATGTATTATATTGGTTATACTTCCGTTATTTCTGGTGGGGAAGACAGTACGGTGTTTGATTATGTGAATTGGTGCTATGGTGCTGAGGAGGAAGAGGAAAGTGTAGAATATAATCTTGATTATTTCTTTTCAGAGGAAGAAAATGGAGATTATGTCATTATGGCTCCAAAAGAACAAATGTACAGACAACTGTTTGCACAATATCCGACTGAAGAAGTCATTAACCGATCCGCAGTCATGAATTACTTTGATGATGAGGCTAGTGTAAATATCAATCAGATGTGGATTAATGTAAGATGTTTTGATTTAGAACAAATACCAAAACCAGTTCTGTTTTTGACAGGGGCGGTATTGGTTTTTGCTATATTTTATGTTGTATTTATTTGTTTTTTAATGAAAAGATATAGAAAAAAATAAAAGCAATAAGAAAAGGTTGTCTTTGGCAGCTTTTTCTTTTATTATAAGATTAAGTAGAGATATGTTATAAATTAACAAAGTGCATATTTCGTAAAAAAGAGAAAGGTGGATATAATATGTTAAAGGAATTTAAAAAATTTATTGCCAGAGGAAATGTTCTTGATATGGCGGTTGGTATTATTGTAGGTAGTGCCTTTACTGCTATTGTTAATTCTTTGGTAAATGATATTTTTACCCCGTTGATGGGTCTTATTTTGGGAGGTATTAATTTCGCTGGTTTGTCTATTAAAGTTGGAGAAGCAACCGTTGCATATGGTTCTTTTATTCAGGCGATCATTAACTTTTTGCTCATTGCATTTTCAGTATTTATGTTAATTAAAATAATTAATAAGATACCTAGAAAAAAAGAAGAAGAGAAGGCACCTACTACTAAAAAATGTCCATATTGTAAGTCTGAAATAGCAATTGATGCAGTGAAATGCCCACACTGTACTTCAGACATTGAAGAATAGGAGTATTTAGGTATATGGCGACGAAGTATTATGCAGTAAAAGCAGGAAAAAAGACAGGAATTTTTCTTACCTGGGAGGAATGCAAAGAACAGGTAAATGGATTCTCAGGGGCGTCTTATAAAAGTTTCACATCCAAAGAAGAAGCTGAAAATTTTCTGAATTCCGGGATAAAAAAGACCGTTCCTGATAAGAGTGGTGTTATCGCTTATGTGGATGGAAGTTATCATATGCATACAAAAGAATTTTCTTATGGAATGGTAATTTTAAAGGATGGAAAAGAATATTGCTTTTCAGAAAAGTTTGAAGATCCGGAATTAGCACTTATGAGAAATGTTGCAGGAGAGATTATGGGAGCAAAGGCTGCCATGGAATATGCACTGCAACAGGGAATAAAATCCTTGATTATTTATCATGATTATGAAGGAATTGCAAAATGGTGTCTGAATGAATGGAAAACCAATAAAGAAGGGACGAAAAAATACAAGGAGTTTTATGACAGTATAAAAGATAAGATACAGATTCAATTTGTAAAAGTAAAAGGTCATTCCAATGATAAATACAATGACATGGCGGATCGTCTTGCTAAGGATGCTTTAGGAATTGAATAAGGTATAAAATGAAGAAAGGATAATGTGGTATCTTTAGGATACGGTATGGGTAAGAGATGCTTGAAAAGATTTTTAAATTAAAACAAAACAATACTACAGTTAAAACAGAAGTAGTAGCTGGAGTTACAACTTTTATGACGATGGCGTATATCATCGCCTTAAACCCAAATCTTCTGACAGGGTTTGCAGTAGGCACTCCTTTATGGAATGCAGTTTTTCTTGCAACCGTGATTTCGGCAGGTGTGGGAACTTTGATTATGGCGTTTTATGCAAATCAGCCTTTTGTACTGGCACCGGGAATGGGATTAAATTCTTATTTTGCTACAGTGGTAGCAAGTGTTGCAGGATGTACCATTTATGAGAATTATGAAGGATATGTAGAAGGATTTCAGTCCGCGTTGTCCATTATTTTAATTTCAGGAGTTTTATTTACTGTATTAACAGTGTTTAGAGTAAGAGAAAAAATCGTAGATGCCATACCTAAGGCAGTAAGACTGGGAATACCGGCAGGAATTGGATTTATGCTGGTGAATGTAGGTCTTACGACGAATGCAGGTGTTTATAATTCAGAAGGAAATGCATATTATATGCTGACTAACTTTTTTGGAGATGGTCCAAGTGCCACTAAGGAAGCTTTAGGAGACCAGTATCTGGTTATGGTTTTGTATGTTGTTACAATGTTTATTGGAATTTTTGTTATGGCAGTATTAGGATACCGTAAGGTGAAGGGTTCTATCTTAATTGGTATGATTGTTTCCAGTGTTACATACTGGATTTCACAGTTTGTTTTTTTGGGAAATAATCCATTTGCTTCTTTAGAAGGGGCATCTTTTGTTCCGCCTTTTAAAGATATGTTGGATACTACATTCTTAAAATTTGATTTTTTTGGGTTATTTAAGATTGGAACTTTTTCCGCAATTATGACGATTGTTTCGTTCTGTATGGTGGATATGTTTGATACCATTGGAACCTTATACGGAACAGCGAAAAAAGCGAATATGTTAGATAAAGATGGAAATTATCCAAATATGAACAAGGCTATGTTATCAGATGCAGTAGCTACCTGTGCTGGAGCTTGTACCGGTACTTCTACGGTTACTACTTTTATCGAGTCTGCCTCAGGGGTAGAAGAGGGAGGACGTACAGGACTGACTTCACTGGTATCCGGGTTGTTGTTCCTTGCTTCTATGTTTATTGCACCAATTGCGGCATTAATTCCGGCGCCAGCGACTTCGGCAGCTCTTGTATTTGTTGGTGTTTTGATGATGGGTTCTTTAAAAGAAATCGACTATAATGATTATTCACAAATCATACCTGTGATTCTGTCTTTGATCTTTATGATAGGAACCAGTGGTATTGGAAATGGAATTGGAATTGGTCTGATAGCATATTCTATTATTAAAATATGTACCGGTAAAGCAAAAGAAGTATCTGCACTTACAGTATTTTTATCGATTTTATTTATTGGAAAGTTCTTTATTACATTTTAGAATGCTTCAAAGGTTAGAGGGCAGTAATTACAAGATAGGATGAAATATTGCGGATGTTACTTTTCTGTTTTTATTTGTAAAATCCATTGTTATTGTGGAAATGCATAGATACTAGCTTAAATATTTGTTTACAATAGACTAAAATTTGCCATAAATTTTAGTCTATTGTAATTTTGCACAAAAAATATTAGTTATTATCTATGATTTTCGAATCCTTTTTCTTGAAATTAGGAAGAATTTGTGCTAATATTACTATATGATTTATAAAATTATACATAATTGCTAAATGTGTTAGGAGGAAGAGGAAATGAAGTCATTACCAGCTAGCGTTTCTGCTACAAACGAGAATAGTATGCTGACGATTGCATCTTCTAGTAATAAAAGTCTTTTGTTTCGTTTTTTGAATGAACAGGTTGAAGAAGGCTTTTATGCATTGGTTATCGATTATTTAAAAGAAAATGATTTTGATTTATCTGCGGTAAACGTAGATGAGGAAACGAGAAGTTCGTGTACAAAGTTATATGAACTTTCAGACTTTGTTCAAGAATATATAAAGAAGCCGGAACGGTATGAAATTGAAGATTGGATTGAACCGTTGTTTAAGTTTGTATATGGTGATATTGATCCAAATCAGATCGATGCACCGGTTGCTGTATCTGGTGTGTATCGCTACAGCATTTGGCTGATTTATTTATATCAATGTGAAAAATTTGAAGTAGCTATGAGATTGATTGGGGAGAAAATTGCTCCACAGTTAATTAATACATACTTCCAGGTTTTGGAAATTGAAGAAAGACCGAAATGCTTTGATAAGGCCATTATGGGATATTTGGATTTGATCAGTGTAGTAATGGATATTGATGTTGCTGCACAGATTCGTTCTCCGGAGACTTATTTAAATAATCTTGAAGTATTATATGATTACCTTATTGAAGATGAAAATGTACCAAGTGATTATAAGTTACATTTCAGCATGGGATTATTTAATGAATTTGTTCGTAACTTAAATTATGAAAAGGCATTTGAATTTTATGGTTTGAATGCGGAATTTATTCCAATTGATAATTTAAAAGTATATGATAGCTTTAAGGATTTGATTCGTCATTGTGATAATGCCCAGTATACGAATTTCTTAAACAGAGCAGTAGTAACTGCGATTTCAAAACAGGATATTTATAATCGCCGTATTGATGGACTGATTGCTGAAGTATCTCAATTTATTAAGAAGGTATATAAATTTATCGAAGATGAACCTGTTATGAAGAAGAATTTACAGGTATTAGGTGCAGGTCAGGCGTTGACAGATAAGAGTAATATTTTTGAAGGTTTGTATGAATATAATCTGATTTTCTATGAATGTGGAATTAAGGCATTGGTAAATCAGGATGTTTCTTCTCATTCATGGGAAGAAAAATACGAGATTCTTGAATTACTATATACTACATTAAACGTATTGTTTGATGGATATAATGTATATGAATTGTCGAACCGTATCGAACATCAGTATGTGGAATTGAACTGGACCGGAACTTATGTAAACAGTAATCCTACTTTACTTAAGAATTTGTTCAGTATTAAAGAAAAGATTAAAGCGTTTAAGGTACGTAAGAATTCTATCGTAGAAAAGAATAAGGCAAACTTTGAAATTAAGAAGTTATTGGAAGACAGACAGAAACATCTTGTATTTATTGCTGCGGATGAGATGATTAAACATGGTCTGAATAATGGTAAGATTAATATCATTAATTCTAATTATGATACGAAGAAAGCAGAAAAGATGTTCTTTAAAACATATGGAGAAATTAAGCTGGGAACCAGATATGCACAGGAAAGTACAGAAAAAGGTTCATTGTTTGGTAATAAGTTAAGTCAGTCTGAACAGGATGCATTAAGACTTCTTAGACATCCACATCTTTCAGAAATGATTTATAAATCAGAATGGTTATGGAATCAATATCTGGATAAAGGTGTGGACAAGCAGACTCCGGAGGAACGTACCTATTCGGTGGCTTGTCTGATTAAGGCGGTAGAAATTTTAATCAGCAGAAAGGCTCCGGAAGAAAAGAAGGAAGATGGTCAGAGTAAGAGAGTTATCATTACCAAGACCGGTAAGGTAATTGAGTTATCTGATGAAAGTAACCAGACTACTATTGCTGCAAAGCCGGAAAGCAATGTTATCACATATATTAATAATGTGGATAAATTCTTAATTGATAAGAGTGAGGAAAAAGTTGCTTATGTCAGAAAGTATCTGGATGACTGGATTAAAGCATTAATGGAAAAACAAATTGATAAAGATAAGTTGTTGGATTTAAATGATGCAGAAGACTTTAGAAGTCATACTTTAAAAGTAATTAAGAAACTGCATTTAGATTTGATTCCGATGTAAGAGTGTACATATGGACCGTGGTGAGTGATCACCACGGTTTTTTTGCATAAATCTTGAAAATAGGATTTTGAGAAATTTCACAAACAGGAAATGTTTGTTTTGTTTAGAGAAAGTGATTGACAAATTGGTTGTGGTGTAATATATTATATTCAAACAATATTATACGATATATAATATTGTTTGAATGCCAAAGGTGGAGAAAAGGAGGGATTATATGATATTTCAGTTAGGGACACCGTTGCTAGATGCCTGTGTTTTAGCAGTATTAAAGGAAGAAGATGCGTATGGATATACGTTAACGAAACAGATTCAGGAAATATTTGAAATTTCAGAATCTACTTTGTATCCGATTTTGCGGAGACTTCAGAAAGAAGGATTGGTAAGTACTTACGACCAGCCTTTTAATGGAAGAAACCGAAGATATTACACCATTACATCGGAAGGCAGAATACGGTTTCAGTATTATCAGGAAGAATGGATATCGTATCGGGAAAAAGTGGACGAGTTGATAGGAGGGAAAGCAGATGAGTAAAGAGGAATATTTAGCAGAATTAGAGCGAAATTTAAGAAAACTACCGGAAGAGGAACGGGAAGAGGCGATGCAGTATTATAGGGAATACTTAGAAGAAGCCGGAGAGAATGTAGAAGAAGTAATTGAAAAGTTAGGTTCCCCTAAGGAAGTTGCAAACGGAATCATTCGGGAATGTGCAGTGAAATCTTTGGGAGTAGTTGGTCAGGGACAAAAAAGGGAGAAAGAAGAGGAGAAAGAAAGAAAAAAGAACGATACAGCTAAGAATGTGTGGTTGATTATATTAGGTATCTTTGCTGCTCCTGTGGCGTTTCCTGTAGCAATTGCCATTGTGGCGGTATTATTTTCGATCTTTGTAGTTATGGCGGCATTTTTTTTCACAGTCACTGTTTTGGACTTAAGTTTCTTTTTGGTAGGTATTGTTGCATTTGTGGTAGGAATTGGAATTATTACTGTATCACCGATTACTACTGTATTCTTGATAGGTTGTAGTTTGTTTGTGAATGGATTTGGAATCGTAGCAATCATATTAACCATACAGATTATAAAACTGGCTATAAAAGCAATTACATGGATAGTATCGAAAATCGTAAAAGGAGGGAAAAAACATGAAAAAGAGTACTAAGAGATGGTGTATCGCTGCAGTAGTATTAATGGTAATTGGAGGAATTATGGCGATTTCAGCGGTTCATTTTGGAGCAGCAACTCTGATATCATGGGTTAATGGGGAATTTAAAATTGGTCAGGAGACTACGATATTAGAAAAATCTCCAGTGGAAGAATTTCAAAACATAGAGCTTGACCTTCAAAGTAGTAATATTGAATTGATAGCCTCTGATGATTATTATATTGAATTCGATGAATGCGCCGGTGTTTTAGAATATAAAGTAAAGGATGATACGCTTATCATCGAACAAAAAGAAAAATCTGTTTTTATGTCTATAGGATTCGGTTTTTCGAAGAATAGAGAAAATACAGTAAGATTGTATTATCCGGAAGAAACTGTATTAAATAACATATCAATGGAAGTGGATATGGGTTACCTATATTTTTCTGAAGTGAGGGCTTCTTTGATGGAATTGAATTGTGATATGGGGAGTGTGGAGCTTGAAAAATGTTTTGCCGGAGAGCTTATCATTGAAGCGGATATGGGGAGTGTAAATCTGGAAGAAGTATCAGTGGATAAGATTGATGTTAAGGCTGATATGGGTAATGTAGAAATTTCCAAGATAGATATAATGGAAAAAGGGATTGTAACATGTAATATGGGGAATGTAGAAATGAGTTTCGAAAAACCTGTTGAAACCTATGAAATATATGCTAAAATAGATATGGGAGACCTTTTGGTTGATGATGAGAAATGCGGTTCCACATACAAATCAAAAGGCGAAATTCCATTGGAAATAACCAATGATATGGGGGACATTGAATTGAACTTCGCAAAATAGTTAAGAAGTTAAACTAGATATCCCCGGAATGGAGGGTGCATATATGGATGTAAAAGGTATTTTAGAGGAGTTAGACTATTTATCAACATTAAAACAGACAGATGCCATAGAGCCTTTTTTACTAGGAAAAGCGGCAGAAGCTATGGAAGAAAAAGATACTGCAGCATTGCTTTCCATATTGAATGAATTAGTGACATACTATAAAAATTTGGGAAGATATGCGGATGCTATTAAAATTAGCGAGAAGATTTTAAAACTAGCAGAAGATTTGGAGCTGGAAGGAAGTATAGAATATGGTAGTCTGTTATTAAATGTGGCAGCTGTGTACCAAATGGCAGAAAGGCTGGAGGATGCCAGAAATCTTTATCTGCAGGTTTTTCCATGTTTCGAGGGAAAACTGGAAAAAAGCGATTCCAAATGGGGTTGTCTATATCATAGTATGAGTGTGTTGTATCGGGAGTTAAGGGAGTGGAATCAGTCTATTGTCTGTTTGAAGAAAGCATTAGAGCTTGCAACTATGAAGGATTGTGTTTCAGAAGTTTCCGTGATACATACAAAACTGGCAGCTTCCTATCTTCAAAAGAAGGAAACAGAAACAGCAATTTCCCATTTAAAGAAAGCACTAAAATTATATCATGCAACAGAAGAAAATCAGGACGGAAATTATGGCGTTGCCCTTTTTACCATGGGAGAAGCATATTATCAGTTAGGACAGCTAGATAGCAGTAAAAAGTATTATGAAGAAGCCTTGCAGGTTATGAAGCAGAATGTTGGAGAAGATCAGGATTATGCGATGGCTTGTGAAAAATATGCAAAGGTTTTAAAGGAACTCGGGGAAACGGAACGAGCGAGACTGATTTTAGATAAAGCCAGAGGCGTAATGGAACGTCTGGATTTAGGTATTTCCGGTATGGAATTATGTAGGAGATATTACCTGGAATATGGAAAGCCTATGATTGAGGAAAAATTTAAAGAGTATGCGGATAAAATAGCAGTGGGTCTTGTTGGCTATGGTTCGGAATGTTATGGATATGATGATGAGATTTCAAGGGATCATGATTTTGGACCGGGATTCATTCTATGGCTTACCAATGCTGATTATCAAATGATTGGAGCGGCTTTGGCTGAGGAATATGAAAAACTTCCTAAGAGGTATTTAGGTTTTGAACGCTTGGAAACCAAAAAGGGAAAGAGCCGGATGGGAGTTAAGACCATTGAAGGCTTTTACCGGGAGATTTTACAGACAGATCGTTCTTTCTTGGAAGAATTTGAATATGAAGATTTAGATGAATGTAATTTAAGTTTGTCTATAAATGGAGAAGTATTTCGGGATGACTTTGGTGAGTTTACCAGAATTCGTAATCGGATTGCAGGATATTATAACAAGCCGTGTCAATTAAAAAAGATTGCGGCAGAGGTTGGAAAAATGTCACAAAGTGGGCAGTATAATTATCAAAGAATGATGCTTCGGAATCAGCCGGCCATTGCACAGATGGCTGTTGGTGAATTTGTTACCAGCTGTGTTCATCTGATTCATCTGCTGAATAAAAAATACACACCTTTTTACAAGTGGAGCATGATTAGTTTAAAAGAACTTCCAATTCTTGGTGAGGTAGAGAAGGATTTGGAGGAACTGTTGCTTATGGATGGCCAGCAGAACAGCTGGGGTGGCAATGCCTATTTTGTAGATGGAATCAATGAATCCGATAAGAAGGTTCTTTTAATGGAAAAAATATGTGAAAAGATAAAAGAAAGTTTGCAGGCGTTACATTATTATGATTCGGCTGAGAATTTGTTACATAACCATGTTAGAAGTATTTTGGAAGATAGTAATAAGAAGTAGTGGTTTTTAGATAAAATAAGACGGATTCAGTCATAAATTATAAACTGACAATGGTGTTTAGAAGAAAATAGGTTACTGGTTATAGATGAGCAGTAAGGAAAACACGATTGTCAGTTTTTTATAGGGAAAGAGTAAGTATGTGAAAGGATAAAAGTTAGAAAATTAGAAAATTCCATTTGATGAAAGAGAAGTGGAATTTAAAATTTTAATATTCGATTTAAATTTTCGTGAAAAAAGAGTTGACAGAGTATATGGTTTTATGATATTATATTAATTGTTCTTGAGAGAAAAAACTTATAATTTGATTTGCGCGAGTGGCTCAGCGGTGGAGCACCTCCTTGCCAAGGAGGGGGTCGCGGGTTCGATCCCCGTCTCGCGCTTTTTTTATTTTGTGTAGGAATTTATAGACGAAAAGATAGTGGAACAAATAAAACACTTCGGAATATAGTATCATGATAGATAGGTTAACTGTATTCTGAAGTGTTTTTTTGTATCAGATTTTCAAATGATTAATTTTAGGAGCGCACAATATCCTTTATAATTTCAATGCATTTCTCATATCCAAGAATTCTCATATAGATCCTTGATTCTTTGACATTTCATTTCTTTGGTGCCATGTATAAAGATATTAAGAACATTGTCTCTGTCCTTTAAAATGAAATCAGCACATCTTCCCACGATGACACAGTTTCCTGG
>JAFPAZ010000245.1 GCA_017390645.1 Lachnospiraceae bacterium | reverse complement strand
TCCTTTCCACTTCGTTATTGTAATAGGCGTTTGTGAAACTATAATATTTTATTTGAAAGTGATTCAAAAGAATCAAAACATCGCAGGTACGCTTTCGCTGCGTTCGGCTCGTAGCGGTATTAAATTCGCGACAAGTTTTTTATACTAGTATGTTCCAAAACCACCTTCTAAAAGGAAAACGCGTCCTTTTGAATCCTGTACTTCCGATCAATAATTTCAATCACGTCATACCGAACCGGTATATCGATACTTTTCTTTTGCGTAGTAAGATAATATAGGGACGTATTTCGAATTTTCTTTTGCTTCCGATCGTCTACAGCGTCAAATCCAGAACCACTGGCCGTATTTTTTCGATACTTTACTTCTACAAACACCAGATACATTCCATCTTTTGCAATAATATCAATTTCTCCTAAACGACAGGAATAGTTCCGTTCGATAATTTGATATCCATTCAACTTTAATAATTCACATGCTAATGATTCTTTCTGTTTCCCCAATTCCCTCTTATTTTTTACCATATATTTTCCCTTTAATTTTATCAGTTTTATCTACAAAAACTAAAATTTCCGCTACTACTGCATATAATTCCTGTGGAATATAATCCCCGATTTCCAACCTTGATAACGTATCTGCCAACTGGTGATCTTCATGAATTGGCACCTCATTTTTTTCGCCTTCACTGATAATCTTTTCTGCCAGATAACCGGAACCGGAAGCTACGATTTTCGGTGCAGCATCACTTGGGTCATATAATAATGCAACCGCTTTTCTTTTATGAAACTCTTTTCCCTTCTCCAAGAAATCACATCCTTACATCAAAATTATACCTCTTGATATCTGTTTTTGGTTTTTCTTCCAGTAAATTCTCAGAAAAACTCGGCATCTGCTGTCTTACGTTCATTTCATAACTCATGGTGTAGCCTAATTTTTGAATGGCCGTTTCCAAATCGCTCACATGGTCTTCTAACACTTTCACAGATTCCTCCTCTTCCAGATAAAATCTGGTATGAATGCTCTGGTTCGTTAAAGAAACATGAATATCGGTACTTCCAAGATTTTTCATATCTAAGTGTAACAATACGCTAATTTGCCCATCATTATTTTTCAGATTCTTTTTATTAGTATAAACATAAAGTTCGCTGTTAGTAAGCTGCTCTGTTAATTTTAAAGGAATCTGAACATAATTATAATATTGATTTACCTGATTCATAAAATCGATATTATCTTTTATCTGATTCGAAAGTTCTGCGGATTTTTGGAATCCACCTTCTTTTTCAAATAATTGTGAAATCTGGTTTAAGTCTTTTCCAATTTTACGGATTTGCTCTTTCACCTTAAAATCATCCTTTAAATCTTCCGGCTCTGCATACCATCTTTCCTGTAATGCACCTTTCACAATGTCATTAAAGTCCTTTGATTGTAAAAAATCTCGTAAAGATGATAATTCAGATTCTAATTTCGCCGGAAGCCCACTTGCACTCAAATTCAACATCTGATTTTGATTTGAAATTCCATTTGGGTTCAAGTTTTGGCTTTGATACATGTTTCCATTATTGCTCAAATTCTGACTTTGATTTAAATTCCAAGACTGTGCCAACGTTTTGTTTGGAAGAAAACCTGAATTTAATGCTGGTTTTTGTGCCGACTCCTGTGGTAAATCCTTTCGCAAATCCATTTGCTCCATAAATTCCACCAGTTTTTGGGCAGTCTGTTTTGGGCTTTCCTGCAGCATGGAACCCACGCCATTTTCCGAGGTTAACGTATTGGATGTGACCTCTTGGTTAAGCACCTGTTCGATTTGTGAAAGCATTTCTTCCTTTGACAAATCAGAAGCATAAATATCTGTAATCTGCTTCATACTTTCCGGATTTATCTGTCCTTTTATCAATGGATGATTCGCAATATTCAAAAAGGAATCTAAAGCTTCTTCAAATGAATTTGCATTGGAAAGGGCATATTCTACTATTTTGGAAGAATTTTGTTTTACTATTTTGCTGGTATCAAATTCTTCAAAAAGGATGGATTGTTTTTCATCCTGAGCAGGTTTTAATACACTTCCATCTTTCGCGATGTTTTGACTCATATCAATCTCATTTAAATTTAAGTCTCCCGTTATAGAAGCCTCCTCTAGCATTTGTTTTATAGATTGAACCAATGAATCCACATTCGATTCCTGTACTGCACCCAGATTTTCGGTTTCCATCTGAATCAACTGATTTATCTTTTGAATCAGTTGCACTTCTTTCGAAGTATCAGGATTTTGATTTTGAACCATATTAATAGTTTCATTTTGAATCATATCCATACCTTGTCTTTGAATCATATTCATATCTTGCCTTCGAATCTGATTGGTACTTTGATTCTGTGATAGGTTCGTATCCTGGCTTTGAGACACACCCCCACTTTGGACTTGTGCTATGTGTATCTCTTTATTTTGGACCATACTGTTGTTTTGCGCATGAATCCTATTACTGTCACTATTTTGAGCCAGATTTACGGTTGATTTTTGCACAATATCTGAAGGTTGATTTTTCACTACCTGAGTCAATTTTTCCATCAATTGACTTTCCTTTGCAGATCCTAAATTTTCCTCCTTAATCACCTGTTCAAATTTCTGAATCATTTGACTTTCTTTATTCTGAACCGAATTCTCTTTTGGAACAAACTGATTTAATTTAATGGTAAGGGGAGTAATTTTTATTGGTTCACTCTGACTTGACTGAATCTCAATATTACGCACCGCTTCTGTTAATTTTTGAAGAATTTTCATTTCTTTTAATGACCCTAGATTTTCTTCCTGTACTACTTTTGAAATTTTAGTCATTAATTCAGTATTCTTTACCACTGCATCTTCCTGAACCACTTTTTCAGACTTCTGCATAAATTCCGCATCTTTTGTTCCGAACGGAATCCTTTCATTCTGATTTAAATTCTGAGACTGGCTTAACTGTGTCTCCTTTGAGGATGTTGTTGCATTATGGTTCTGCATTTGGCTTAACTGTGTCTCCTTTGAAGATGTTGCTGCATCATGATTCTGCATTTGGCTTAACTGTGTCTCTTTTGGAGCCATTGTTTCATCATTCGTCTCTGTTACTTCTTCTAAATATTCTTCCTTAATAATCTGCTTTATTTTTTGTATTGCTTGAATTTCTTTGGCTTCCGATGACATTTGCAGATTTTGTGTTTGTGAACTTTGTGATGGTATTTCAGTTTGTCCTTTTTGAATGACAGATTCACCCTTCAC
>JAFPAZ010000244.1 GCA_017390645.1 Lachnospiraceae bacterium | reverse complement strand
CCTACTTTATCGTATGCGTAGATAAAATTCCAAAGATTTAAGCATTTTTTATAATGAGTATTCTTTTTAATCGCATTTGTTTTTACGATAGGGTGTCTTACACTGGCAAAACCTCTCATCTGCATGATAAATTCTGTAGATGCAAGTCCATTTACCTGTCTATGTATTTTAATCAATCTTGAAAAGATATCTTCATTTTCTTTTTCATTTACCAAATCCGATTGTTTGTCCCGGACTTTAAGCTGGAACTTATAATCAATGGTTTCGGTATAATTATCAATTTTGGATTCCATTTCAAAGAAAGAACCCAATTCATCTTTCGTATTTTCAAAAATAACATTATATCTTTTATTTACAAAATGCTGCAATTCAGCAATTAAGGTACAAATAAACCGATTCTCGTAAATATTCAAACTTTCTTCTTTGAATACATTTAAAATTCGGTTCGGAATTACGGTTCCATCCTCTTCGTATTTATCAATCAAATCACTGTGTTGTGTTAAATGTCTTATGGATTCCGTAGTAATATTTCTAGCCATGGCGATGTTTACAATCTCACGGTCTTCTTCAATGAACTTTCTAGGGTTCATGATTACATGATGTAAGGAGGGCAACGCTTCTTCGATGGCACTAATCCAGTCTTCGTCTACACTCTTTATCAGACGGACACATTTAAAAGTACAAAAGTTCGTACTGGTGTCCAAAAGATTGTAGAAATACTTGTAAAATGCATCGTCTTTGGTTGCCATAAGGTTCGACTCTGCCATTTTCCGATATACATTTTGTACTACATCTTTTTCATCATCAAATAAGATTTCCGCATCCTCTTCCAGCTCTATCTTATTTTTATCTAATGGCATATCCATCGTCCCTTCTCCTTTCACATGATTTTTTTAGTTAGGCAATTGCGAAACTATAATATTTTATTTGAAAGCGATTCAAAAGTAACAAAACAATGCAGGCACGCTCTCGCTACTTCTTCCACTAACCCATGGATCCACTCATCTTCTTCAATCGCATCAGGTATTCTTTACTGATTTGGAAGTTCTCTTCACCAAATGCATTGTTAAGATAAATAATAAGTCCATCTAATTCATCCCGGATAAATCCAAGTCCCAGGGATTCAAATTTTCTTAAAATCTTCTTTGCAAACATGAAGTCAATGCCTCCAAGTTCTGTGCCACCACAGGCTATGTAACATGGAACAAATTCCTTCATCTGTCTTAAAATACGGTTACCAAAGGTTAATCGGAAATGTTCGATTAGGTATTGGTCTAATTTGTCTAATTCCAGCAAATAGTTTTCTGAAATCGGATATTTTTGCTTCGCTTCTTCATACATTTCAATCATATGGGTAAAGCTTAAGCGGATTGGTTCTGTTTCCGGTGCCTCGAACATTTCTGCCCTTGCATCCAAATCGATTGGAATGGCACGGTCGTAAACCTTATCGGATACTGCGAAGGTAGAATCATCGTTATTAATGGTTCCTACATACCATACATTGGATGGTATCCAGACTTTACCTTCTATCATCTTTTCCGGATCGTTGTTTGCCTCAGAGGATACTACTGTGACAAAACGTTCATCTTCTCTTGGTAATTCAAGGATAGATAACATTTCCGCAAAATAGTATTCCACACGGGCGATATTCATTTCATCCAGAATGATAAGTTTCATATCATCATAATATTGTGCTTCATAAATAGTTTTTAAGAAATCTGTTTCTGTATACTTCTTTGTAAAGTCATTGTAATATCCGAATAATTCGGTACGGTCTCTCCAGGAAGGCTGTACGGAACAGAT
>JAFPAZ010000243.1 GCA_017390645.1 Lachnospiraceae bacterium | reverse complement strand
CGGAGCAAAATCCCGTTTCCCTTAACATCTCTATATCAAAATTCGTTCTCTCTGAGATTCTCTGTGCCTCTAACAATTTATCGTTTTCCTTAAAATAAGCCACTCTCTCAGCCAGTTCCGTTTCTATTTCCTTTATAGCAGCCTCTAGGCGTTCCCGACCTACTACATAATGGGAAGCTGGAAAAATACAGGTAAAATTCAATGTCCTCTTAACGTCTCCCGTCAAAACATCAAACTCCACGATTCGATCGATTTCATCTCCAAAAAATTCCACCCGAATGGCATCATCAAAAGTAGAAACCGGAATAATCTCCAGCACATCTCCCTTTACCCGGAAACTACCTCTCTTAAAATCCATCTCATTCCGCTCATATTGTATCTCAATTAATTCTCTAATAACCTCATCCCGGTCTTTGTTCATACCTGGCCTTAAAGAAATCATCATTTCCCGGTATTCATCCGGATCACCGATACCGTAAATACAGGAAACAGAAGAAATTACTATCACATCTTTCCGCTCAATCAACGCCGCAGTGGCACTATGCCGTAATTTATCAATTTCATCATTTACTGCCGAATCCTTTTCAATGTAAGTATCTGTAGAGGGCACATAAGCCTCCGGTTGATAATAATCATAATAGGACACAAAATATTCCACCGCATTCTCCGGGAAGAACTCCTTGAATTCCCCATATAGCTGTGCCGCCAATGTCTTATTATGAGCCATAATCAACGTTGGTTTATTTAATTTTTCTATAATGTTCGCCATAGTAAAGGTCTTTCCGGAACCAGTTACTCCAAGCAGAGTCTGAAACTGATTTCCTTCCTTAAATCCCTGAACCAGCTGTTCAATGGCCTGAGGCTGATCTCCCGTAGGCTGATAATCAGAATGAAGTACAAATTTATCCATAAACAGATACCTCCGTGTTATAACAATTACTTAGATAATGACGAAACTATGATGATATAAAAGAAATAAATACATTAGCAGGCGCTTGTTCGGCCGTCGGTACTTAATGAGAGGTTTACCTCGAATTTAGTACCGCCACGAGACGAACGCAGCGAAAGCGTGTCTGCGTTGTTTTATTTCTTTTATATCACTCTGATATAGAATATTATAGTTTCGCAATTACTACAAATAAACTTACCCTTTGATGATAAAAATATTCTAACACACAACGAAAAAAAAGTACAGACCAATATGAACGTTTGTTCTGTACTTTTTCTAACACAAATGTCCCTCACTATAAAAAACAATGATGATACCATCTCATTTTATTTCTTCCCAAACTTCAAAGCACATTGCCTGCAATGTTCCTTACATTCACCGCATTGAATACATTCCCTGTCTCCCACCTTTTTTACGTCCATCTTACAATGCACCACACAGGCATTGCAATGATTACACTTCTCATGATCCACCTTCATTCCCAATATGGAAACCCCGTTAAAAAATGAGTAAAATGCCCCTAAAGGACAAATAAATCTGCAAAAACCTCGGAAAATAAAGATAGCAGCAATTACAACCACAACCAGCAAAAATATCTTCCAAGAAAACAGATTCCCTGTCATTGCTTTTAATCCCTCATTCATTGCCACCAACGGGATTCCTCCCTCTAACGTGCCTGCCGGACAGATATATTTACAAAATCCCGGTGCTGCCCATACCAAAGGAATTCCAACCACAAACACCACCAATATCACATACTTTACATAGGACAATCCTCTAGTCCAACGACTCTTTTTCAGCTTCGGTGTTGGTATTTTATAGAGAAGTTCCTGTATCAGTCCAAAAGGACATAAAAATCCACATATCACTCTTCCCAACACTACACCAAACAACAATAACAATCCCAGTATATAATATGGAAACTTATATTTGCTAGAAACCAAGGCACTTTGGAAACTGCCAAGAGGACAAGAGGCAATGGCCCC
The DNA here is from genome assembly GCA_017390645.1 of Lachnospiraceae bacterium. The sequence goes on along the minus strand of JAFPAZ010000243.1, from coordinate 778 downwards.
CGGACAAGAATAACAGTTTAGCCCTGGAACGCACACACCCTTTATGTCCCCCTGATAGATTTTCCCCTTAGCAAATCCAGTAACATTGCAATTGTACAAAACAGCACAAATTAACTGGATAAGCTTTCTTCTCTTCGACATCATCCTATTCCTATACACTCATAACAGATTCGAATTGCCTTATTTTTTATATCCCGAAAACCTCCCTGGACCATCCCAATTAAAATAAGAACAATTGCTGCTATCAGCAATCCCTTTCTTCCATATTTCTGCACTATCCCTCTTTTAAAAGAAATAGCTCCTTCTTTTGCTTCTTCCCCTTCTTTTCTTTTTTCCCTGTTCTTCATAATTTACTCCTCAACTTCTAATAAATCATTGGTGAGCCTTTCTTCTTTCTAGCTCCACGAATGATCAATATAACCTTTCTTCTTTCTATTCTCCCAAATCATCAATAACTCCCCTCTTCTTTCTATTCTCCCAAATCATCAATAACTCCCCTCTTCTTTCTATTCCCCTAATACATCCTCGATAGCTTTTTTATATTCTTCATACTGTTCCTCAGCATCCCCTGCTCCTAAATAAATCTTTCGAATCACACCCTCTTTATCAATCACCAAGGTATAAGGGATCCCATCACTTGGATATTTCTGACAAATTTTTCCCTTAACATCAAAAGCAACCGGAAACGTATAGCCATTATCCTTGATAAAATCAGATACCGTATTTTCATCCTCCATACAATTTACAGCTATCACAACCACCTCATCCTTATATTCCT
>JAFPAZ010000242.1 GCA_017390645.1 Lachnospiraceae bacterium | reverse complement strand
TGCTCCTACAAGCCCGGATCGGTCTACCGCAAATACTACCGGCAGATTTTGAAGACACACGTCATGTAAAATCTGATCATAAGCTCTTTGCAAAAAAGAAGAATAAATAGCCACTACCGGCTTCATTCCTGCTGCCGCCAATCCTGCTGCAAACGTAACCGCATGTTCTTCCGCAATTCCTACATCAAAAAATCTCTCCGGATACACCTCTTTAAATTTCTGTAATCCCGTTCCATCCGGCATAGCCGCAGTAATTGCAACCAGATTTGGATACTTTTCACCATATTCTAACATTTTCTTAGCAAATATACCGGTATAAGAAATCTGCTTCTTGGGAACTTTTGATTTTCCTGTTTCAAGTTCAAAGGGTTCCACTCCATGAAAATAAGCAGGATGTTTTTCAGCATAGCGATATCCCTTTCCCTTTTTCGTCACAACATGAACCAAAATTGGGCGTTCTAATAAAAAAGCATCCTGAAACGTTTCTACCATTCTTTCCAAATCATGTCCGTCAATAGGACCCACATAGGTAATCCCCATATCTTCAAAAAACATTCCGGGAACAAACAACTGCTTAATACTATCCTTGGAACGTTTTACTGTTTTTGCAAGATTATCCCCTACTTTTGGTATTTTCCGTAATGTTTTTTCTACTCCCACCTTAAATTCATTATATGCTTTTCCGACTCTGACATCGCTAAGATATTTAGACATGGCCCCCACATTTTCAGAAATAGACATCTCATTATCATTTAATACAATGACACAATTTGATTTCAAATTCGTCATGTTATTCAATGCTTCAAATGCCATTCCCCCGGTTAAGGCTCCATCTCCAATCACCGCCACGATTTTTTCTTTTGTCCCCTTTATATCTCTGGCCTTTGCAAGGCCAAGGGCCGCAGAAATAGAAGTTGAGGAATGACCGGTATTAAAAATATCACAAGAACTTTCATGTTTTTTAGGAAATCCACTCATTCCATCTAATTGCCTTAAGGTGTCAAACTGATCTTTTCTTCCTGTTAAGATTTTATGAGTATAAGACTGATGACCTACATCGAAAATAAGCTTATCCTCAGGAAAATCCATGGCAATATGCAATGCCATGGTTAATTCCACCACTCCAAGATTCGAAGCAAGGTGTCCGCCAGACTGACTGATATGTTCCAATAAAAAACCACGGATTTCCTCTGCCAGTCGCTCATAAGATTCTGTCTTTACCTTTTTTATATCATTGGGGCCTTTGATTTGCTCTAAGATTCCCATAACCTTCACCTCTATTTTTTCCTGTTTATCATCAAAGAAACAAGTGAAATCAATTCCTCATGATGACCCCGTAATGTTTTTATTTCTTCAATTGCATTGTTAGAATAAGTAATTACATCCTGCCTCGCCCGTTCCATTCCATATAAGGTTACATAAGTTGTTTTTTGATTCCGTTCATCACTGTGAACCGGTTTTCCCAACTCAGAAGTTGTGCTGGTGACATCTAGAATATCATCCTGAATTTGAAAGGCAATCCCAATGTTTCTGGCAATCTGTTCCACTTTTCTTTGTTCTTCTTCGGAGGCTCCACCTAAAATCGCTCCAATCATCATGGCCGCTTCGATTAATGCAGCTGTCTTACAGCGAAAAACAAATTCTAATTCATCTTTATCCATAGCTGTCCCGCTTTTTTCCACATCAACTACCTGACCACCTATCATTCCATATACCCCAGGTTTTTTCACTAAAATCTCGAAT
>JAFPAZ010000241.1 GCA_017390645.1 Lachnospiraceae bacterium | reverse complement strand
TTTTTTTTCTAAAAGAAAAAACTTAAAAAAAGGGTTAAAAAAATTTGTGCAAATGTCGAAAAAAAGAATTGAAAAAATATAATATTCGTATATAATTAATTGTGTATGTTTAAAAAAGCAAATTAGGGATAAGATATAAAGAAGATGAAAAATACACGCCTGTATTTGGTTGCATGAAATATTTCACAGGCAGGATTAGGATTATTGTTGTTATCCGGATGATTTTTCGCCGGAATGTGGTTTACAAGATGTGTCGTGAATCATTGAGGATTAGTTCTTAGAACCCAAATAATAAAAAGTTAGAAAGTAACAGGATGAATGGAGGATCAGTATGGCAAGCGCAGATATCGGGATTGATTTGGGAACAGCCAGTATTTTAGTATATGTAAAAGGAAAGGGAGTAGTTCTTAAGGAACCATCCGTAGTTGCCTTTGATAGAAATACAAATAAGATTAAAGCCATTGGAGAAGAAGCGAGACTAATGCTTGGAAGAACTCCGGGAAATATTGTGGCAGTAAGACCATTAAGACAGGGTGTTATTTCGGATTATACCATCACGGAAAAGATGGTAAAATATTTCATTCAGAAGGCAGTAGGTAAGAACTTCTTCGGAAGAAAACCTAGAATCAGTGTCTGTGTACCTAGTGGTGCCACAGAAGTAGAAAAGAAGGCGGTAGAGGATGCCACTTATTCCGCAGGTGCAAGAGAGGTTTCCATTATCGAAGAACCTGTTGCAGCAGCCATTGGAGCCGGAATTGACATTGCGAAGCCATGTGGAAATATGATCGTAGATATCGGTGGAGGTACCTCTGATATCGCAGTAATCTCTTTGGGAGGTACTGTAGTAAGCACTTCCATTAAAATTGCCGGAGATGATTTTGACGAAGCCATTGTACGTTATATGAGAAAGAAACATAATCTTTTAATTGGTGAACGTACTGCAGAAGAAATAAAAATTAACATCGGTACCTGCTATAAGAGACCGGAACCGATTACCATGGATGTAAGAGGCCGTAACCTGGTAACCGGCCTACCTAAGACCATTACCGTAAGTTCAGAAGAAACAGTGGAAGCGTTAAAAGAAACTACTTCCCAGATTGTAGATGCCGTTCACAGTGTATTGGAACGCACTCCGCCGGAACTTGCAGCAGATATTTCTGACAGAGGAATTGTATTAACCGGTGGTGGGGCATTGCTTCACGGACTGGAAGAATTAATCGAAGAAAAGACCGGAATTACTACCATGACAGCAGAAGACTCTATGCGTTGTGTTGCTATTGGTACCGGAAAGTACATTGAATTCTTAACAGAAAAAAGAGATAACGTAGAATAAAATAAGCATCCGGTTTATGAACGATGTTTCATGAAAACGGGAATTTCAAGGTAAACGAAGGAGATACTGCATTGAGAACTATGCAGTATTTGCCCGTTTTGCGCGAAAGGATTGCATTTTAACAAAAAAAGGGGGGTATAACATGGTTCGTGGTTTATATACTGCCTGGACAGGCATGGTAAACGAACAAAAGAGATTGGATGTTGTTTCCAATAATCTTGCAAATTCAGCTACCACAGCATATAAAAAAGAAGGAATGACATCCAAAGCATTTTCGGATGTATTAGCCATAAAGGTAGACGATCCTACGGTTCATTTTCTGAACCAGAACATTGGAAATATGAGCCTGGGTGTAAAAGTCGGGGAGACATATTTTGATTATTCTCAGGGTAATTTAAGAGAAACCGGTAATACATATGATCTGGCAATGGAGGGAGATGGATTTTTTACCATCAGCATGCTGGATAAAGATAATGTAGAACATATCCGCTTTACCAGAGACGGAAATTTCGCGGTGACCAATGAAGGGTTGTTGGTTACGAAAGACGGGGATGCGGTGCTGGATTCCAATTTACAAAGAATATACATTCCTGTCGATCAGCCACAGCTGGATGTGAGCTTTGATTCCTTGGGGAATGTCGCTATCAATAAACAAAATATTGCGAGATTAAACATTGTAGATTTTGCAAATACAGATTATGTTTTAAAGTATGGAGAAAACTTATTTGAATTGGTGCAGGAACCGGTGAGCTACTCCATGAATGATTTGACGGCAGATGGAGAAGGAAGTTTGTTAAAGTCTGCTACAGGAATTGTACATCAGGGATTTGAGGAAATGTCAAATGTAAATGTAATCAATGAAATGGTGCAGATGATTACGATTTCCAGAGCTTATGAAGCAAATCAGAAAATGATACAAACCGTTGATTCTACTTTGGATAAAGTAATCAACGAAGTTGGAAAGGTATAAGGGTGAGGGCATATGATGAGAGCATTATGGACCGCAGCGTCCGGAATGATTACACAACAGACCAATGTAGATAATATTTCCAATAATATTGCTAACGTAAATACCACAGGATTTAAAAAGGGAGAAGCAGAATTTAAATCCCTTCTTTACCAGAATTTACAGACACAGTCTACTAACAGCGATAACGTATTAAAGCCGGTAAATGCCCAGGTAGGACTTGGTGTTCGTACCGCAGCCATTACTACAGTATTTACTCAGGGAAATTTATATGAAAGTGAGTACAACCTTGCATTTGCCATTGAAGGAGAAGGATTCTTTAAGGTTCGCAATCAGAACGGAGATACTTTATATACCAGAAGTGCTTCCTTTATTGTATCACCGGTAGAAGGAGGAAACATGCTTTGTACGGCAGAGGGATTGCCGGTATTGGATGCAAATAATCAGGCCATTATCATACCGGATGATTGTAATGCCATGGAAGTAGCAGTAGATACTGAGGGCAGATTCAGCGCAACCAATAAACGGGGAGAACCAGTGGATTTAGATATTCAGTTTGGTTTGGTTCAGTTTAACAACCCGGCAGGATTGGAAAAAGCTTCCGGCAGTTGTTTTAAGGCCACAGAGGCCTCCGGTAATCCTATGGATGAACTTACCTCCCAGGGACTAAAGAGAAGTCTTGTGCATCAGAATTACCTGGAAGGTTCCAATGTTCAGATTGTAGATGAGATGGTAAACTTAATCGTAGCACAAAGAGCTTATGAAATGAACTCCAAGGCTATTACCACTGCAGATACCATGTTGGAACAGGCAAATAACTTAAAGAGATAATATAATATGATACCACAAAGTGCGGAGCAATTCGCAGGTATCACCAGGGTCAAAAGGTCATGTTTTTCATGCTCGCATGAAAAAACATGACTTTGGGATTTTATAAAAGATTGGAAGTGATAATATGTCTATTAATGTTGGTGGCGATATGTTTCAATATGCTTCAAGTATAACTTCCTCCAATACAAGTACAAGCATTCAGAATATGACCAATTCTTCCCTCGTAAATTCCACAGACGAAGAGTTGATGGGTGCCTGTCGGGAATTTGAAGCATATTTCATAGAACAGTTAATGAAACAGATGCAAAAAACAGTCATTAAGAGTGAGTTAACAGAAGAAAGTGAAACAGAGTCCTATTTTAAGGAAATGTTATATCAGGAGTATGCAGCAGAGGCTGCAGAAGGTGAAGGCATTGGAATTGCAAAGATGCTATATGAACAAATGAAAAGAACGATGTAGTCAGTGATAGGAGCAAAAAGGAAGTTTGCTTTCTAAATACCGCAGTCATGCTATAAAGAGCCTGCTAAGTGCTTGTGTCTATTGCAGAATTTCCTGTAAGAGATACTGATATTTGGCGGGCTAAGTTTTCATTTGTGGTAAATTTACTTAGAAACAAATCAGACCCTTAGGTAAATTTCTGTTCCTATTAACAGGTGAACAGGAACGTATTCCTTCATAAAAAGGACATATGATTAGGGGATTGCGAAACTATAATATTTTATGTGAAAGTGATTCAAAAGTAACAAAACAATGCAGGCACGCTCTCGCTGCGTTCGGCTCGTAGCGGTACTAAATTCGCGACAAGTCGCTCATTAAGTACCGACGGCCGCCCTAGCGCCTGCTTATGTATTTGTTTCTTTTGAATCACTTAATATAAGTTTTTATGGTTTCGCAATTGCCTAAGGACATATGATTTAGAAAAGGAGAAGTATATGTCACAGGATACCAGCATCGAAGGCTATGTTGAACACATTATTTATCGGAATGAAGAAAATGGCTATTCCGTATTACAGTTAGTATCCATAAACGGAGAAGAAGAAAAAGTCGTTGGTAAGTTTCCCTTTATCAGTGAAGGGGAATATCTAAGTGCCAGGGGAGGATATATCGATAATAAAAACCATGGCATTCAATTTCAAGTAGAATCCTACGAAATTAAAATACCGGATGATGTAAAAAGTATGGAACGCTATTTAGGCTCAGGCGCCATCAAAGGGCTGGGACCAAAACTGGCGGCAAAAATAGTGAAAAAATTTAAAATGGATACCTTCCGAATTATTGAAGAAGAAGGAGAGCGCCTTGGCGAGATTACCGGTATTTCAGAAAAAAAGGCACAAGAGATTGTGGTACAGTTCCAGGAAAAGCAGGGAATGCGGCAGGCAATGATGTTTTTGGCGGAATATGGAGTATCAAGTCAGTTGTCGGTAAAAATTTACGAAGAGTATGGTCCGAATGTGTATGAGGTGATTCGGGAAAATCCATACCAGTTGGCAGAAGATATCAGTGGAGTGGGATTTCACACTGCGGATGAGATTGCCAAACGAAGCGGAATCCAGTTGCTTTCCAATCACCGTATCCGTGCAGGGATTTTATTTATTCTGCAGGAAGAGGTGGCAAATGGAAATGTTTATTATCCTTTGAGCAGATTAAAAGAAAGAGGGATTTCACTGCTTCAGGTGGATGGAGAGTTGCTGGAAAAAAATGTCATGGATTTAGCCATTGACCGTAAAGTGGTTTTGAAAGAACTAGGAGAAGAAGAGGTAGTATATTTGGCAAAATTATATTACCTAGAGTTAAAAGTAGCCAATAAGCTATGTGAGTTAAACGTAGGATTTCAAGTAAAGGAAGAAGAGGAAGAAGCAGCTTTTTTAAGCATTGAAAACGAAAAGCAGATGGTACTGGATGAAAAGCAGGAGGAAGCCATAAGGGCGGCGGCAAGGCATGGAGTTACCATTGTAACCGGAGGTCCCGGAACAGGAAAAACCACCACCATTAACAGTATGATTCGATATTTTGAAAAGACAGGACAGAAGCTATTATTAGCAGCACCTACAGGGCGGGCTGCCAAGCGTATGTCAGAAGCTACCGGAAGGGATGCTTCCACAATTCACCGGCTTTTAGAAGTAAATGGAGAAATAGAAGAAAAAGGCCATTCCCGCTTTGAACGGAATGAGGAAAATCCTTTAGAGGCCGATGTGGTTATTATTGACGAAATGTCCATGGTAGATATTTTTCTTATGGATTCTTTGTTACTAGCTTTAGTGAAAGGATGCCGTCTGATTCTGGTAGGGGATGTGAACCAGCTGCCTAGTGTGGGGGCAGGAAATGTATTAAAAGATATGATTGCATCCAAGGAATTTGCAGTGGTAAAGCTTACGAAAATCTTCCGTCAGACAAACCACAGTAATATTGTGGTCAATGCACATAAAATTAATGCCGGTGAGGTCATTGAATTAAGTAATAAGTATACCGATTTTTGCTTTCTGGAGAAACATCAGGTTACGGAAGTGGCAGGAATTGTGGTACACATGGTAAAAGAGGTATTACCGAAGCATTTTAAGATTTCTCCTATGGAAATTCAGGTACTTTCCCCTATGAAGAAAGGAGAATTAGGGGTAGAGTATTTAAATAAAGTACTTCAAAACAATTTAAATCCGCCGGATGGTAAAAAGGCGGAAAAAGAAGTCAGGGGGATGCTGTTTCGAACCGGGGATAAGGTGATGCAGATAAAGAATAATTATAAACTGGAGTGGGAAGTACGGAATGAAAAAGGATTTCAGGTAGATAAAGGAGTGGGAGCCTTTAATGGTGATGTAGGCGTCATTCGGGAAATCAGTTATTATACAGAGGAAGTTACGGTGGAATTTGATGACAAGAGAGTGGCGAAATATCCATTTTCTGAATTGGATGAATTGGAACTTGCCTATGCCATTACCATTCATAAATCCCAGGGAAGCGAGTATCCTGTGGTGGTAATGCCGATTTTACAAGGTCCTCCGATTTTGTTTAACCGAAATCTGCTCTATACTGCCGTTACCAGGGCAAAGCAAAGTGTTTCTATTATAGGAAGTAAAAGTAAGGTTTTGGATATGATAAGAAATGTGAGAGAATTGAAACGATATACCAGCCTTGCACAAAGAATTGTTGAAGCGAAACAGGAACAGATGTGGTAGAAAAAATGTTGAAGCGAAACAGGAACAGATGTGGTAGAAAAAATGTCGAAGCGAAACAGGAACAGATGTGGTAGAAAGAATGGAAC
>JAFPAZ010000034.1 GCA_017390645.1 Lachnospiraceae bacterium | reverse complement strand
TTTATTTGAAAGTGATTCAAAAGAATCAAAACATCGCAGGCACGCTTTCGCTGCGTTCAGCTCGTAGCGGTACTAAATTCGCGACAAGTCGCTCATTAAATACCGACGGCTGAACAATCGCCTGCTTATGTATTTGTTTCTTTTGAATCACTTAATATAAGTTTTGTCGTTTCGCAATTGCCTATTATAAAATGTTTGTGATCAATCTTTTTTACTATTTTATATATTATATAATAAACCAAATACTCACTTTTATTCCATTTTCTTTACTTTTATATAAGACATTCTTACCTACTTATTCTTTCATAAAATAATGAGGGGATCAAAAGATATTTTGCCCCCATCATCATCATATATAATTTGTGGATAACTATATTTTTTTATATAATTATCCACATTTTAAATTTATATTGTTTTCAAGTATTCATCTATTGCTGTTTCATAAAGATTATTACCTTTAGAATCGATTACTACAATGACCGGAAGGTTTTCTACTTCTAATTTTCTTATGGCCTCCGTTCCTAAATCTTCATATGCAATTACTTCAGCCTTTTTTATGCATTTTGACAGCAAGGCTCCGGCTCCGCCCACTGCAGCAAAATATACTGCCTGGTTTTTCACTATGGATTTTATAACTTCTTCGGACCTTTTTCCTTTTCCTATCATTCCGGCTTGTCCTAGTTCCAATAAGGTTGGTGCATATTTATCCATACGGCTGCTGGTGGTAGGACCTGCGGAACCAATAACTTTACCTTCTCTGGCAGGGGTTGGTCCAAGATAATAAATAATATTGTTTTCAATGTCTATTGGTAATTCTTTTCCCTCTTTTAGTGTTTCAAACATTCTTTTATGTGCGGCATCCCTTGCTGTATAAATGGTTCCGCTGATATAAACATAGTCTCCGGCAGATAGTGTTATGGCAGTTTCCTTTGTCATAGGTGCAGTAATATGCTTTTCCATTCTGATTCCTCCTTATATCTTATTTATTCTACTTCGTCATTATAAAGTTCTTCTTACATGGCGGTTTACATGACAGCAGATATTTACTGCCATTGGGAGTCCTGCAATGTGTGTTGCGAAGGTTTCTATATTAACTTTTAATACCGTTGTTTTTCCACCTAATCCCGCTGGCCCGATACCAAGCTGATTTAACTCCCTTAATAATTCTTTTTCCATTTGTGCAATATGAGGTAGAGGGGATTCCTGATCTACATCTCTGGTTAATGCTGTTTTTGCCAGAATGGCACTTTTTTCAAAATCTCCTCCGATTCCGACTCCGACAACCATTGGCGGGCAGGCGTTAGGACCTGCATCTTTTACTGCCTGAATAACACTCTTTTTTACTCCATCCGCGCCATCTGCGGGTTTTAACATAAATACACGGCTCATATTTTCGCTTCCAAAACCTTTTGGAGCTACTGTAATTTCAACATTTTCTCCTGATATAATTTCATAATGAATGATTGCAGGAGTATTGTCTTTTGTGTTTACTCTTAAAAGGGGGTCATTTACCACCGACTTTCTTAGATATCCTTCCTGATAGCCTTGTCTTACCCCTTCGTTGATGGCATCTGTAATATTTTGTCCTTCAAAATGTACATCTTGTCCTACTTTTATGAAAACTACTGCCATTCCGGTATCCTGACAGATTGGTATCTGATCTTCTTTTGCAATGTTCATATTTTCACAAAGCTGGCCTAAAATCTGTTTTCCAAGTGCACTGTCTTCCTGTTCTTTTGCATTATGAATCGCAGATTCCATGTCCGGGGACAAATAATAATTTGCCTGAATACACATTTCTTTTATATTTTTTACAATTTCATCAGTATGTATAGTACGCATATTAAACCTCCTGTTTTATTCATGATTTTAATTCAAGAATGCCTCCTGGCTGTGTTACAGAAATTAATATAATATAATATAATATAGCTATATTTTCTGTAATCCGCAGGAGGCTTATCGGACAAATGTGCCCATTTATTATTGAATCACTTATATTTTTATTAACATAGCTTGTAAATAGTTGTCAATTATCGCGCCAATCAATTTTTACAAACCAATAAAGTTTTACAAGATGTATCCTGAGTCATAAAAATACATTCTTTTTATGATTCTTCCTCATTTTCGAGATTTTCTTCCATCTCTTTTAATTCTTTTTCTGAGGCATTTTCTTTTACTTTCGCAATACTTGCAACAGAGATATCATTTTCCATGTTGATTAATTTCACTCCGGAAGTAATTCTTCCTAATTCAGAAATCTTATCTACTTCCAAACGGATAATAATTCCCTGAGTAGTTATCAGCATAATTTCATTTTCGTCGTTTACTGCCTTAAATCCTACTACATTTCCGGTTTTCTCAAGAATCTTATAACATTTTACACCTTTTCCTCCACGGTGCTGTGGCGTAAATTCATCCATTGAAGTTCTCTTACCCATACCATTTTCAGATACGATTAATAAATCTTTACCCTGAGTATCTAACTGCATTCCTACTACTTCATCGCCTTCGGATAAATTCATACCAATCACACCCATAGAGTTACGTCCTGTGCATCTTACGTCAGTTTCTTTGAATCGGATACACATACCATGTTTGGTTACTAAGATAACATCATGTTTGTTATCTGTAGCTTTTACTTCGATTAATTCATCGCCTTCTCTTAAATTAATGCCGGTAATTCCGGATTTTCTGATATTCTGGTATTCTGAAATGTCTGTTTTCTTTACCAAACCATTCTTTGTGGTCATAAATAAATACCTGCCACCCTTATAGTCTTTTAAAGTAATCAGGGCAGTGATATTTTCGTCCGGCTGTAACTGAAGCAGGTTAATAATAGCAGTTCCTCTGGTGGTTCTGCTGGATTCTGGTATTTCGTAAGCTTTTAAGCGGTATACACGGCCTTTATTGGTAAAGAATAATACATAGTGGTGGGTTGTGGTCATAACTAAATCTTCTATGTAATCTTCTTCTAAGGTCTGCATTCCCTTAATTCCTTTACCGCCACGGTGCTGACTCTTGAAGTTATTTACAGTCATTCTTTTTATGTAACCTAATTTCGTCATGGCAATGACTGTAGTTTCTCTTTTTATCATGTCTTCAAAGTCGATTTCTTCTTCATCGTATCCGATGGAAGTTCTTCTTTCATCACCGAATTTTTCTACTACGATTAATAATTCTTCTTTGATGGTTCTTAACAGAATTTTTCCATCTGCTAAAATTGCCTCTAATTCTTTGATTTTTTCCATCAATTCACGCAATTCGCTTTCAAGTTTTTCTCTTTCCAGTCCTGTTAACGCACGAAGTCTCATATCCACAATGGCTTGTGCCTGAGCATCCGTTAATTCAAATCTCTGGATTAATCTGTCTTTCGCTTCATGTACATTCTTGGAAGAACGGATAATGGAAATGACTTCGTCAATATGATCCAAGGCAACCATTAAACCTTGTAAAATATGTGCGCGCTCCTGCGCCTTGTTTAATTCGTATCTGGTTCTTCTGGTTACAACTTCTTTTTGATGTTCCAGATAGTAGTAGAGCATCTGGTATAAATTTAACACTTTTGGTTCATTGTTTACCAATGCCAGCATGATAACACCAAAGGTGTCTTGTAACTGGGTATGTTTATATAATTGATTTAATAATACATTGGCATTACAGTCTCTCTTTAATTCAATGACTACTCTCATACCGGTACGGTCGGATTCATCTCGGATTTCTGTAATTCCCTCTATCTTCTTATCTTTTACCAAATCGGCGATTTTTTCAATCAGTCTGGCCTTATTTACCATATATGGAAGCTCGGTAATTACGATTCTCTGTTTTCCATTTTGCATTGGTTCAATATTGGTGATGGCACGTACTTTTATTTTTCCTCGTCCGGTGCGGTATGCTTCTTCAATTCCCTGAGTACCTAAAATCTGGGCACCAGTTGGAAAATCGGGGCCTTTTACAATTTCTAGTAGTTCTTCTAATTCTGTTTCTCTCTCTTCCAATACCCGGTTGTCAATGATTTTTACCACTGCATTTATGATTTCTCTTAAATTATGTGGAGGGATATTAGTAGCCATACCTACTGCAATACCGGAAGTACCGTTTACCAATAAGTTTGGAAACTTAGATGGTAATACCATTGGTTCTTTTTCGGTTTCATCAAAGTTCGGTGCAAAATCAACGGTGTCTTTATTAATGTCTGCCAGCATTTCCATGGATATCTTGGAAAGTCTTGCTTCTGTGTAACGCATGGCAGCGGCACCATCTCCATCCACGGAACCAAAGTTTCCATGACCGTCTACCAATTTATATCTTGTATTCCATTCCTGGGCTAATTTAACCATGGCTTCATAGATAGAGCTATCACCATGTGGATGGTATTTACCCATGGTATCACCTACGATACGGGCACATTTTCTGTGTGGCTTGTCCGGACCATTGTTCAATTCTATCATGGAATAAAGGATTCTTCTTTGAACCGGCTTTAAACCATCTCTTACATCCGGCAGTGCTCTTGCAGCGATTACACTCATGGCATAATCAATGTAGGAGCTTTCCATTGTCTTTTTCAGATCCACTTCCTGAATCTTATCAAAGATATTCTCTTCGTTCATTTATTTCACCTCACTATATGTCTAAGTTCTTAACAAATTTTGCATTTGCTTCAATAAATTCACGTCTAGGTTCTACTTTATCTCCCATCAGGGTATTAAAGGTTAAATCTACTTCTGCAGAATCTTCTTCATCAATATTTACTCTTAATAAAATTCTCTTTTCCGGATCCATAGTTGTTTCCCATAACTGTTCTGCGTCCATTTCTCCAAGACCTTTGTATCGTTGGATTTTATTATTTCCATCTCTTCCAATTTCAGTAAGAATCTGATTTAATTCCTCATCACTATAGGCATACCATACTTTTTTATTTTTTTCTATCTTGTATAGTGGTGGCTGAGCAAGGTATACATGTCCTTCCGTAATTAATTTTGGCATAAAACGATAGAAAAATGTTAATAACAAGGTCGCAATGTGAGCTCCATCCACATCGGCATCTGTCATGATAATAATTTTGTGATATCTTAACTTGCTGATATCAAAATCTTCATGAATTCCGGTTCCAAAAGCAGTGATCATTGCTTTGATTTCGTTGTTTACCAAAATCTTATCCAGTCTGGATTTTTCTACGTTAAGAATTTTACCTCTTAGTGGAAGAATCGCCTGGGTTGCTCTTTGGCGGGCGGTTTTGGCAGAACCACCTGCAGAGTCACCCTCTACAATGTAAATTTCACAATTCTTAGGATCTTTATCAGAACAGTCTGCTAACTTACCAGGAAGAGTCATACTGTCTAGGGCTGTTTTTCTTCTGGTTAAATCTCTTGCTTTTCTTGCAGCATCCCTTGCACGTTGGGCTAGTACTGCCTTATCACAGATTACTTTTGCAACCTGTGGATTTTGTTCTAAGAAATAGGTTAACTGCTCGCTAACAACAGAATCTACAGCCCCTCTGGCTTCACTATTTCCTAATTTTTGTTTGGTCTGTCCTTCAAACTGTGGCTCCGGAATTTTAATACTGATAATGGCTACCAAACCTTCTCTGATGTCTTCACCGGATAAGTTTGGTTCATTGTCCTTTAATAATTTATTTGTTCTGGCATAATCGTTAAACGTCTTTGTTAAGGCATTCTTAAATCCTGCTAAGTGAGTACCGCCTTCCGGTGTGGTAATATTATTTACGAAACTATAGGTATTTTCGTTATAGGATTCATTATGCTGGATGGCCACTTCTACATAAACATCATCTCTTTTACCTTCACAGTAAATGATTTTCTCATATAGAGGATCTTTATTTTTATTAAGATATTCCACAAATTCCTTAATTCCACCTTCGTAGTGGAATACTCTTTCTTTTTCCTGTTCTTCACGAAGGTCAGTTAATATGATTTTAAGTCCCTTAGTAAGGAATGCCATTTCTCTTAATCGATTTTTTAATACATCATAATCAAAGATGGTTTCTTCGAAAATGGTTTCATCCGGTAAGAAGGTTACTTCCGTTCCGTTATGATCTGTTTCTCCTATTTCCTTTAGAGGATACATTACTTTTCCTTTTTCGTAACGTTGCTTGTACATTTTACCATCTTTATGAATGGTAACTTCCAGCCAATTCGAAAGTGCATTTACAACAGAGGCACCAACACCATGAAGGCCACCTGATACCTTATATCCTCCACCGCCGAACTTTCCACCGGCATGCAGAATGGTAAATACTACTTCAACTGCAGGAATTCCCTTTTTCTCGTGGATTCCAATTGGAATTCCACGACCATTATCAATAACCGTAATGGAATTGTCTTTGTTAATAAATACTTTTATGGTATCACAAAATCCTGCCAGAGCTTCGTCTACTGCATTATCCACGATTTCATAAACCAGGTGATGCAGACCTCTTGCTGAGGTACTACCAATATACATACCTGGTCTTTTTCTTACAGCATCCAAGCCTTCCAAAATCTGAATCTGCTCTGCGCCATACTCTACATTTTTGTTTTCGTCCATTTTTTCCTCCATTCCGAAGCGTTATACGCTGGGAAACTTAAGCAGAACTTTTGATTTTGCCCTCGTATTCCCTATCATATACTATTATTTTTAACATCTAATCACAAATTTTAAATACAATACTCTTCTTGTAATATATAAATGTATTTTTTTATATCATCATTTTCTTGCAATATATAAATGCATTTTTTTATATCATCATTTTCTTGCAATATATAAATGTGTTTTTTATATCATCATCTTTTTTTAGCATTCAAACGCATTTTTATATCATCATCTTTTTTTAGCATTCAAACGCATTTTTATATCATCATCTTTTTTAGCATTCAAACGCATTTTTATATCATCATCTTTTTTAGCATTCAAACGCATTTTTATATCATCATCTTTTTTAACATCCAACGCAATATTTCAAATAATATTTTTAGAAACTTACGAATTAGAAACAGTTATGATTTCTTCTGTCACTTTTCCTTCTACTACCTGGAAAATCTTATCTATATTTAACCTTCCTTTAATAAATTCATCCAGACCGGTACATGTAATCATGGTTTGAATCTCCTTGATACTTTCTAGGAGATAATTTTTTCTGTCATGGTCTAATTCGCTCATAACATCATCTAACAACAAAACAGGGGTATCTTTTATGATACTTTTCACTAATTCTATTTCTGCAAGTTTTAAAGACAAGGCTACGGTTCTTTGTTGTCCTTGAGAACCAAACTTACGAATATCAATTCCATTCACCATAAAAGCCATGTCATCTCTATGAGGACCTGTTTGTGTGGTTAAACTTTTTAAATCGTTATTTCTTTTTTTATTTAAGGTTTCCTCAAACCGCTCTTTTTCCGTGTTCTTTTCATAGACAATTTCTATTTCTTCTTTGTCCCCGGTTAATTTCTTATGTATTTCTTTTATGATATCATTTAATTTTATGATAAATTTTTCTCTTTCTTCAATGATAACACTTCCATGTTCTATTAACTGTTTATCCCAAATATCTAAAGTATCGATAAGATATGGTTCCTTTGTAAGTTGTTTCAATAAATTATTTCTTTGATTTAAAACTTTCTGGTATTGGGAAAAATGATAGAAATAGAGATTATTTAGTTGACATAACTCTACGTCCATAAATTTTCTTCTTTCTGCCGGACCATTCTTTATTATACTTAAATCTTCTGGAGAAAAAAACACAATATTTAACAATCCCAACAATTCTGACGACTTCTTAATGGGAATCCCATCAATGGCTATTCCCTTAGTTTTATGATTTTTTAAATGGATATCAATTTTTCTTGGGATTCCTTTTTTTTCAAGCAACACTTTTATATGTGCTTCCTCTTTTCCAAAGCGTATCATTTCCTTGTCTCTACCGCCTCTGTGGGATTTCGTGGTAACACATAAATAAAGTGCCTCTAATATATTTGTTTTTCCTTGTGCGTTATTTCCGTATAAGATATTTGTATTTTCATCGAATTGGATGTTTAGATAATCATAATTACGAAAATCAGCCAATTGTAAGGATTTCACTATCATAAAAAGTTCCTACTTTACAATTTTAATTTGTTGTTCTTCAAATTCTACAATGTCGTTTTCGTATAGTTTTTTTCCTCTTTGTAATTCTACTTGTCCATTTACTTTTACAAGACCATCCAGAATGACCATTTTTGCGTCAACTCCGGATGAAACAAGTCCGGCTGCTTTTAAGGCCTGACCTAATTTAATGTATTCATCTCTTAATTGAATGATTTCCATAGCTTTTTATGCTTAACACTGAATATAAACCAATAGGAAAATACCGGAGGATTGATATATTACTTTTGTTAAGCATGTCCTTCCTTTCTATTAAATGTTAAAGTTTACAGGTAAAATCAAATAAATATAAGTTTCTTTTTGATCTTTTATTACACATGGTGCTTTTGGATTGACCATATAGATAGATAAGGTTTCATCATCAATTACCTTAAGGGCATCCATTAAAAATCTAGGGTTAAAGCCTATCATGATATCTTTTCCCTCTTTTTTGATTTCTACATCTTCTTTTAAGGAACCCATGGTAGAATTAATCTTTAATTCAATATTATCTGAAGTAATATTAAGAATAATAGGTTTCTTATCAGATTCTTTAATTAACAAAGTGGAACGATCGATACATTCTAAAAATTCTTTTTTATTAATGTCTATTTTTGTTTCATAATCATTTGAAAGCATTTGGGAAATTTTGTAATATTCTCCTTCTAATACCCTGGATAATACTTTGGTTTGATCAAATTCAAATAAAATATGCTTAGAAGTAAAATAGATTTTTACTTCATCCTGAATTTCTCCTGTTAAAATCTTACTGATTTCGCTTAAGGTTTTGGCTGGTACGATTACTTTATTAAACCCATAATTTTGACTTAAATTAATGTTACGGATAGAAATTCTATGTCCATCTAATGAAACTACTTTTAGTTTATCTTCGTTTATTTCAAATAATTCACCTGTCATTAATATGTTATTTTCATTATCAGAAGTAGAGAATATGGTTTGCCTGATTACTTCCTTTAATGTAAATTGAGAAACAGTAATGAAATTGTTTTTTTCTATCTCAGGAAGTTCTGTAAAATCACTTCCTTCTTTTCCGGCTATTTTAAATTTAGATTTTTCACAACGTATCAAGGTTTCATATTTATCATTTGTTTCAATGGTAACATTGTTATCTGCTAATTTACGGACAATGTCAGATAAAAGTTTTGCTTCTAATGCAATACGACCAGGTTCAATTACCTCACCTTCTAGAATTGTTTCTATTCCAAGTTCCATGTCATTTGCAGTTAATTTTATAATGTCTCCCTGGGCTTCGATCAGAATACATTCTAATATAGGCATAGTGGTTTTAGTTGATACTGCTTTTAATACAATTGAAATTGCGGTGGAAAGTTTTGATTTTGAACAAACTATCTTCATTGTGTAAATTTCCTTTCTGTGCACATCTATGAAATAATAAATAACTAGTAGTAATAGTAGTAGGGGCTGTTGATTTGTTTAAAAGTACATCAAAGCCTTAAAAATAAAGAGTTTAAAGGTTTGATAACCTGGTGTAAAAAAGAAAAATTAAGTGTGAATAAGTGTGAATAAGTTATAAGGAAAAAAATGTAAAATATAATTTATCCACTGGTTATCCAAAAAATAATAACAACTTAATCACAAAGTTATTAACATGATAAAGGATAATATAGAACCTTTATTATGTTTTTGTAAAAAATACATTATGAATCCATGATGCAATGAATTACTTTGGACTTTGAGCTTCAAAAAATTCTAAAAAAATTCATAATATGCATTTACATAATAAAGGTGTTAGTTATCCTGTAATTTTTTTTGTTATAGTATCTATTGTGTTTTTTAAGGTAGGATTAGCTTCCTTATCAGTGTCAATTTTACGGATTCCACTCATAACTGTAGTATGATCCCTGTCTCCTAGAGCATTACCAATTTCCTGAAGTGAGTGTTCTGTCAGTTTTCTACATAGATACATGGCAACCTGCCTTGGATATGCAATGTCTTTACTACGTTTTGTAGATAATAAATCTTCATAGGATACATTATAGTGGTCACTTACCGTATTAATGATTAATTCTAAAGTGATAGACTTTATGGCATCATTAGAAATTAAGTCC
>JAFPAZ010000240.1 GCA_017390645.1 Lachnospiraceae bacterium | reverse complement strand
GCCCCTGTGGGTTCATCTGCAAACAAAACCTCAGGTTGATGAATGACCGCCCGAACAATGCCCGCTCTTTGTGCCTCCCCTCCAGAAATCTGGGTAGAGAACTTCTTCCATGTAATTTCCGGGATTTTTACCTTTTCAAAAAGTTCTTTTGCCCGGTTTACCACTTCTTTTTTATTGTTATTTACCAAAAGTCCTGCTGTCAGTACATTATCCATAAGGCTCATTCTTTCCAAAAGATAAATCTGTTGAAATACAAAACCACATTTTTTTCTACGAAAGACCGCCAATTTATCATCTTTATAGGAAGTAATGTCTTCGCCACAAAATGAAATGGTACCCTCGTCTGGTCTATCCATCCCTGATAAAGCATATAAAAGAGTAGATTTTCCCGCTCCGGAAGACCCCATTAAGATGGTGAAATCTCCTTTATAAATTTCCAGATTCATATGTTCAAATATGGTTTGTTTCATCTCTCCAGTTCCAAAACCCTTTTTTAAGTCCTTTGCTGAAATAATTACTTCTTTTGTTTTCATAGTTTTTAATCCTTTCTTTTTTCAGGTTCCATTTATACTGTTTCGTTTCTTGCTTCTTCATCCTAACAAAAGACCTTGGTTTCATCCACCTATATCCGTTTGCAATACAAAAAAAGGGCTGCTACTTTTGGTAGCAACCCTTATTTTACAAGGCTTTCGCCCTCGCTATTGGAATTCTTTCTTTACTTCTATATTTTCATAAACCAGAGTTACTTGATCCTCAGAATATTGATAAAGGCTAATCAAAGTTCTATCGGATTCCCAACTTTCCACTCCTTCTTCGTCAGTATCAAACGTTGTTGATTTTTCATACTTTTCATTAAACCCCTTGGATAAATCTTTAAACAATTTATCCATATTTGCATCACAATATTCTTCATCAAATTTTATATATACTGACCAGAGTTTTTCCTCTTTGAAAATATACATAATTTTATAATCTATATCTTCCTTACCATCAAATGTCGTTCCTTCTGCTTTATAAACAATTTTTTCACTTAAATCTATCGGTATATCTTCCCATGTTTCACCTAAGTCAATTGCCTTTGATTTGACTGCACCGGGACTCATTCCCCATTCCATATTATTGTATAAATCACTTGTGGTATAGGAATTTGAATGGTTTTTCCAGATGAAAAATGCTACTGCTAAAATTATAATTACTGCGATAATTGCTATAATGGATTTTGTTTTTTTGCCCATAAGTATCCTCCTTTTTTAACATACCATTGTTAGGTGATTGCGAAACTATAATATTTTGTGCGAAAGTGATTCAAAAGTAATAAAACAACGCAGGTACGCTTTTAATACCATTGTTTTCATGGCTGATTTTAATATATCATAACACCACCACATTCTCAACCAAAATATTTGAGAATACGTATACTTTCACCCAAAAAATCCAATTCACAGGCCATTTATTTCATCGTTTATCATCACCAGAAAACACCGGTTCTATATATTCTTTTATCAATGTTATCCTATCCTTCGCATTTTTCACATAAACAGAAGCAATAGAAATCACCATTTCTTTCTTCTCATTAACATAAATCACATTCCCACCATCTCCCATGGCAGCGTAGACGTGTTCCTTCTCATCAATTATCCACCAAAGATAACCATAAGATAACTTCCACTGTTTCCCTTTAGCTTGTTCCTTGGTACTCTCTTGAATCCACTTATAAGATACTATCTGTTTTTCATCCCATATTCCCTTATTTAAATACAACTGGCCAATCTTTGCCATATCTGTGACCGTGAGATTAAGCCCCCAACCTGCCGTATTAACTCCTTTCGGGTCGGCCACCCAGCCTTTTACATTTTTGGTTTCATAAAACGCAAGTTGTTCTTCTTTATTATGAAAAACCACATTAGAATCAACCTTTATTTCTAAAGGCTCAAATAAATGCTTTGTTGCAAATTCAAGTACAGACTGTCCGGTTGCCTTTACTAAAATTCCTGACAAAATATCCGGTCCTATGAATGGAGCATAGCGAAATTCTCCTATTTTTCCCTTTCCACCCAGAAAATCAAGGGCGGCTTTCACCCAGTCTCCGCTTGTAAAATATTCTTTGTAAGGTTCTGACTTATATTTATAGGGTGCTGTCATGGTTAGAAGATTCTTTAGCATTATATTTTGTATCTTTCTTTCTCCTTTTTGAACCGGATAATCAAGGAAAAAGTCTAATACTTTCTGATCGATGCTTTTTATATATCCCTTCTCAATTGCAATGCCAATCAATATCGAAATAATACTTTTAGTTACAGAATAGACATGAAACGTGCTGTCAGCGGTACATTCATTGTAATATTTTTCATATACTGTTTTTCCCTTTTTTCGTACCACAATTCCCCCAATGTTATTGTAACTACTGTTTATGATCTTCTCCATCTTTGTTTTTAAGGTCATACAAGATACCTCCCTGTTTTTGAATCCGGATGATTTTTAAGTTGCTCCGGTGTCCCTTCTGCAATGATTTCTCCTCCCTTGTCCCCGCCTTCCGGACCAAGTTCGATGATATAATCACAACGCTTTAACACTTCTACATTATGTTCGATAACAATCACAGAATTTCCACTAACAACTAGCTGATCCAATAATTTTAATAACAATGCTGTATCATACAGACTAAGCCCGGCAGTAGGTTCGTCCAGCACATAAAGCATGTTTCCCTTATGCTGCTGCCCAAGCTCTTTTGCAAGTTTTATTCTTTGTGCCTCACCACCACTTAAAGAAGGAGTAGGCTGTCCAAGGGTTAAATACCCCATTCCCATCTGTTCTAAAATCCTTAAAGGCCTTACAATACCACTTTGGTCTGCAAAAAATAAAACAGCCTCGGCAATACTCATCTTAAGCACATCCGTAATATTCTTTCCTTTATATTTAACCAAAAGACTTTCTTCCTGAAACCGTTTACCATGACAGGTTGGACAAATTTTATCTACGAAAAAATCCGAAGTCAGAAAGATTTTTTCATGGCCACTGCCACCACAGTCGGGACACGCCCCTTTGGAATGAAAAGAAAAATGTCCGGCAGTAAAGTTCCGGATTCTGGCTTCCGGCTGTTTTGCAAACAGTTCCCTGATTTTATCCCAGATTCCAATATAGGATGCCGGGGTAGAGCTGGAACTTCTGCCAATAGGATCCTGGGATATTCTGACAAATCCATTGATTCGGTCTACTCCCTGGATTCCACTCTCCCTGCCATACTTTCTGGCTGTAGTAAGACGTTTTAGAAGTGTTTCCTCTATTAAAGAACTCTTACCACTACCGGATAATCCGGCAATCCCTACCATGGCATGAAGCGGAAAACAGACGGTTAAATCCTTTAAGTAATGAACGTTGGCGTGTTCTATGGTAAGGCAATCCTCCCTGTTAAGTATATCCTTTTGACTCCTGCGTTCTGGCATAACAGATTGCTCAGAAAGATACTTACTTAGTAAAGTTTCCGACTTTCTATATTCCTCATAATTTCCTTGAAAAACTACCTTACCACCTTCTACTCCTGCCTTTGGTCCGATCTCTATGATATGGTCGGCCTGACAAATCATTTCTTTATCATGTTCCACTACAATGACTGTGTTCCCCATATCCCTTAGTTCTTTTATTGCATCCATCATGCTTTCTTTTTCGGCCGGATGCAGACCTGCCATAGGTTCATCAAAGACATAAATCAAAGAATCTAGTCCTGATTCCAAATGAAGATGTAAAAAGATACGCTGCACCTCACCACCGCTTAAAGAAGACATTTCCCGGTAAAGG
>JAFPAZ010000033.1 GCA_017390645.1 Lachnospiraceae bacterium | reverse complement strand
TACTTTATTCCATTATCCTTTCTCAATCAACACCGTTTTTCCTTCAAATGCAAATCCATACTTATAGATTCTGTCTGCTGGTATGCCTTTTGCAAGCAAATTCACATCATATCGTTTCTCTTCTATTTGGGCAAGGGCAGATGCAACCGTTTCTTCCAGTGAGGATTCTCTTCGTTCATTTCTTACTTTAAATTCCAGAATCACTGCCGGATTTTTCTTAACATCCTTTGGTTCTATCACAACATCATATCTTCCAAAACCGCTTTCCCGATTCGAAGTTACGATATATTCCTTCCGTAAATCCACCATTAATCCTAGTACAAAACCATGATAAAACCGTTCCGGCTGTAACTTTTTTGATACTCGCTTTCCGGTATCAAAGCTGCTAAAAAGTTCTAAGCTTATCTGGTTCATGTACTCATTCATCGCATCTAAATCTTTTTGAAACATCGCATTGATAAAATCATTATAATCTGTCTTCGTTTTCTTAAACCAGGATTTCACCATTCCATCAAACATCATATGCACTTCCCGGTTCGTCACTGCAAGCTCGTAACAAGCCTCTTCCCCTAATTTCAACTCTTCCAAACGGTCATAATCTAACACCTTTAAATAACCGCCGGCAACCAGCAGACTCCACACAGCATCTTCATTTTCATTCAGCTGGTTATAAACAATCTGCTCATCCACCGGCACCCGCAAATGCTTTCCCTTAAGCAGCTCTTCAAACTGCTTCTTTATCGAACCATTTCCTTCCTGTATCAACGTTCCCACTAAACTATTAGAACTGGTATTTGCCCAGTAGGTTGCATATTTACCGGTATCCAAAAAATTAAGAATAGACCATGGATTATAGATATCCCTATGCTCACCAAACACAAAACCGTCATACCATTCCTTAACATTCTCTTTTTCCTTTTCAAGTCCACATCGTTCTAATGCCACAAATACTTCTTCCTCCGTAAACCCAAAAGCGGTGGCATACTCATCCGAAGTGGTTGTTACCACTTCCAAATTATTTAAATCGGAAAAAATAGACTCTTTCGAAATTCTGGTGATTCCGGTCATAATCGCCCGTTCCATATATGGATTGGTCTTAAAAGTCGAATTAAAAAGACTTCTGGTAAATGCCACCAACTCATCCCAGAATCCATTTACATATGCTTCCTGCATCGGAGTATCGCATTCATCTAATAAGATGATTACTTTTTTACCATAATATCGCTGTAAAAAATCCGAAAGCTGATAAAGTGAAGAAGTAATATCACTGTCTCCCACCGTTACAGATAAAACACGTTCAAAATATGCTCTGTCCGCATCTGTCAAAACCTTACTTTCTTTTAAAAATGAATGCTTAATATATAAATTTCTTAATATCTCACATATCTTTTCTCTTGTAGTAACATAATTACTTTCTTTTATCCGGGCAAAAGATATGCTGATTACCGGATAAGTTCCCTGCAAATTTCTATATTTTTCTTCCTCCCAGATGGAAAGTCCTTCAAACACATCTCCTCTTCCCGCATAATTCACAGAAAAAAATTCTTCTACCATACTCATGTTTAAAGTTTTCCCAAAACGTCTCGGTCTTGTAATTAAGGTTACATCATCTCCCCTTTCCCACCATTCCTTAATAAATAATGTTTTATCGATATAAAAATAATTCTGTTCTCTTAATTTTATAAAATCCTGTATTCCAATTCCCACAGTATTTGACATACCCGCAGTATTTACCATATCTACCCGCTTCCTTTCAAATCCCCTTTGGTTCTTTACCGTTAGTATAACAAATTTTCGTTTACAATACAAAGATAACGGAAGTTCATTCATAGAAATCCATTTAAAAAATGTTATTGTACACTCGTACCAAAGAAAAACAAAGAGTTGTCGGTGTATGGGAACAAAGATATTTGCGGTATTTGAAGGAATACCGCAGAGAGTTATATTCTGAATATGCTTACAAGTGGTAAATTGAATAGTTATTTAGCTGATATAGAAAAACAGGCACAGGAACGCTTTGAAAGGCTTGTAGAACAGATGAAACAGGCACAAGGCATTACAGAACAGTTAAAGGTAGAAAATGCCTTGGAATGGATAGGAAAAATGAACAATATACAAGTATGTGCGAGGGAGATTGTGGATAAAGAGATAATTTATCAAGAATGAAATGTAAGATAAATAGTGTATAAAATGTAGCAGGGCATCATAAGATAAAATTATAATTGCATTTTCCACATAGTTCGTGTAGAATGTAATTAGAAAAGCTGTGCATCAGCGGTGGGTTGACACCTAAAATCTGATACGTTTTCCGAACGAAGGTGTCGGAGGTTGGCAGGCAACGGAAAAACCTGATATTTTCCAGACGAAGGTGCTGGAGGTTGGCAGACAACGGAAAAATCAAC
>JAFPAZ010000032.1 GCA_017390645.1 Lachnospiraceae bacterium | reverse complement strand
GGATACCATGCAGTATGTGGCGAATTATCTGAACCAGACCGTACATTCTGTCTTAAAGTTACCTAGAGATAAGGCAGTATTCATTGAGGAAGGTGCTACGGCGCGTATTGTTTCCAAGCTTGTTCCTTACAAGGATAAGCCGATATGTGTAGAACCCCGCCTGGGCTAAACAGAAAGAATAGTTCATAACTGTATCGAATTGCGGAACAATGAAAACTTATCTTAAGTGATTCAAAGAAACAAACAGGTGACACCTAAAGATAGCACATAGCCACGCTAGTGGCGGTTTACAAGATATGTCGTGAATCATTGAGGAGTAGTACCGCTACGGGCCGAACGCAGCGAGAGCGTGCCTGCGGTGTTTTGTTTCTTTTGAATCACTTCCACATAAAATATTATAGTTTCGCAATTACCTAAAAATAACTGTAAAATGAAAGGAGAATTTATTATGCCAAGATTAGTAAAAGAAAGTGTAAGAGGAATGGAGTTATTGACACCGGAGGATTTACTTTTTACTAACAGGGAAATCTTCCTAACTACGGAGGTGGACAATGACACTGCCAACAATTTGATGAAACAGCTGATGATTTTGGAGAAGCTGGACAATACAAAGGAAATTATCTTGTATATCAACAGTCCCGGAGGAGAAGTGGTCAGCGGACTGGCAGTCTATGACTACATACAGCTAATGAAGGCGCCGGTGCGTACGGTCTGCATTGGAACAGCAGCCAGCATGGGAGCTATACTCTTCCTTGCAGGGCAAAATCGTGAAATGTTGGCCCACACCAGACTGATGATTCATGATCCTGCATACGGTGGTGGTGATATGGCAGGCAAGAAACCCCATGAACTTCAGATGTATGTGGACAAGCTGAAGCAGAGTCAGGAAATTATCGCTGGTATCATTGCCGAAAAGACTGGCAAAACCATGGAAGAAATATATGAAAAAACCAGGGAGGACAGTTATTTCAATGCGAAGGAAGCAATAGAATATGGCTTAGCAACCGGCATTGTAAATTGCACTAATAATAATAGGGTGTTCCTTGAATAGGAACACCCGGAGAGGGATGAAAATATATTCCACTTACATCTGTCGAAAATTCAATTTAATGAATATTGCTGATTTTCTATGATTATTTTAGTAAATAGTAGTTATAATTTTAAATAGACAAGGAAAGAAAAATCTATTATAATAAAATAGACGTAAAATCGAGGTAATTACTTAGAAAAAAAATTGTAAATAATATGTATTTTTTCATTACCTTAAGTGCAATTAAAAATTGAATTAGAATGGATGGAAACAAAAATGTCGATGAATGATTTAGAAAACTTATTTAAGTTTATCGGTGGATTGGGTATGTTTCTTTATGGCATGAACATTATGGCGGATGGCCTTCAGAAATCTGCCGGAGAGAAAATGAAAAATCTACTGGGTATTCTGACGAATAACCGTTTTTTAGCAATCGTAGTTGGTGCTTTAGTTACTGCAGTGGTTCAAAGCAGCTCTGCTACTACGGTTATGGTAGTGGGATTTGTAAACGCAGGAATTTTGAATCTTGGACAAGCGGTAGGAGTTATTATGGGTGCTAATATCGGTACTACCATTACAGCATGGCTGGTATCCTTAAACGGAATGGGTGATGCCATGACTGTATTAAAACCAGAGTTTTTTGCACCATTGTTAATAGGTATCGGTGCCTTTATTATATTGTTTGCTAAGAAAGATAGTAAAAAGCAGGCGGCAGAGATACTAATAGGATTTGGAATTCTGTTTATTGGTTTATCCTTTATGTCTGGTTCCATTAAACCATATAGTGATTCCAAAATCTTTTATGATATTTTTGAAACACTAGGAAAGAATCCATTATTGGGAATTTTAGCCGGATTGGCTGTTACTGCTTTGATTCAGAGTTCGTCCGCTTCTGTAGGTATCCTACAGACATTGGCAGTAACAGGAAGAGTTAACTGGTCTTCTGCAATCTTTATTACCCTGGGACAGAATATCGGTACCTGTGTGACAGCACTGATATCCAGTGCGGGAGCGCATAAAACTGCAAAAAGAGCAGCGGTAATTCATTTATTGTTTAATGTGTTTGGTGCGATTTTGTTTGCAATTATAGGTATTATATTGTTTACTGTAAATCGGGAATTTGCAAATTCAGCTATTAGTACTGTTCAGATATCTATTTTCCATACGATATTTAATGTTACCAATACTTTGATTATGTTCCCATTTGCAAATGGTTTAGTAAAAGCTTCTAGTCTCATTATAAAAGATGAAAAGGAAGAAGAAAAGCCGGAAACATACCAGCATGCTTTGGCACGCCATTTGGACGATAGAATTTTGGAATCTCCTACTTTTGCGATACAGGCAGCCATAAAAGAAATTATTCATATGGGTGAAATGGCATATGAAAATGTTACATTGGCCTGTGAGGCAGTAAAAGAGAGAGATGGTGAGAAAATCAAGAAAATTTATGAAACAGAAATGATCATTAACAATATGGAAAAAGGGATTACAGAATATCTTGTAAAGGTCGATAATTTATCTTTAAATGAAAAACAGCATCATCAGGTTAGTAATTTATTTTATACCGTAAGTGATATTGAAAGAGTGGGAGACCATGCAGAAAATATTGCAGACATGGCGAAGTTTTTAATTAAAAATGATGTTTCATTTTCTCCAAAGGCGCAGGTTGAGTTGGATAAGCTGACAGAATTGGTGCGTGATAATTTTAAGTTATCTGTTACATGTCGTAATAAAAATGACATGGAATTGGTAGATGAAGTAAAGGATAATGAAAAG
>JAFPAZ010000009.1 GCA_017390645.1 Lachnospiraceae bacterium | reverse complement strand
GACAATGGCTCTTTATATACATTATAGCCACCAAACATTTCATCTGCACCTTCACCGGAAAGGACTACTTTTAAATCCTCCGCCGCTCTTTGGGACACATAATACAGATTATTGGCACTTGGATTTCCTAATGGCTCGTCCAGATGATACTGCACATCCCCTACACTTGCAAAATAATCGTCTGCAGAAATCAGTTTTTTATAATTTTCTACCCCAATTTCATCTGCTAACACCTTCGCATCATCTGCTTCACTATATTTCTGGTCAGCAAAACCTATGGTGTAGGATTTAACCTTTTGTAATTTCGATAATTCACATACAACATAGCTAGAATCCACACCGGAAGATAAGAAACATCCTACCTCAACGTCAGAAATCTTATGTGTCTGTACAGATTCCTTAAAAGTAGCTGAAATCTCATCTACGAACTGATCCATGCTCTTGCTGTGATCAATCTTAAATTCCGGTTGATAATAACGCTTGATGGTCATGTTACCATTTTCATACTCGTAATAATGAGCCGGTGGAAGGATAAACACATTTTTAAACATGGTATCATATCCCGGAACACAGCCATAAGTAAGATAATCCGGAAGTTTTTCTTCATTTAATTCCATTTTAAAATCAGGATGTGGGGTAAAGCTCTTTATCTCACTTCCAAAAATCAGTGTTTTACCCATTTTCGCATAATAATATGGTTTAATTCCAAAGAAATCTCTCACACCAAATAATTTTTTCTTCTTCTTATCCCAAATCGTAAAGGCAAACATACCCCTTAACATATTTAATAAATCCACGCCATATTCTTCATATCCATGCAACAATACTTCTGAATCACTGGAAGTTTTAAACACATGCCCTGCCTGTATTAGTTTTTCCCTCAGGTCTTGATAATTATATATTTCGCCATTGAAAACAAGTACAAGGCTTCCGTCTTCGTTCTCCATCGGCTGGCTTCCATTTGATAAATCGATAATACTTAGACGTGCAAATCCAAGTGCCACATCATTATCCAAATAACTGTTGTGTGAATCAGGCCCTCTATGAATGATTTTATTTAACATATTTGCTACTACTTTATCTTTGTTCTCTAAGGTGCCTGTAAATCCTACAAAACCACACATTATTTTTCACCAATCCTTTACATTTTTTCTATTCATTTAACCTAACCGTCTGTAAACTAATTCCCGAAATACCACGTTTTTCCTGAATCAAACAAGCCTAAGACCAGTTACAACCTAACTTTAATACACTACGTTTCATATGTCAACCCTAATCCTCGATTATTCCCAGCTCATTTCCCCATACATTATGCTTCCCCCGGCTCCGTAACATACCGATTTCTGCATGCAAATTCCTTTCGAGAAACTTAAAACCAACCCCTGAGCCTATTGATGCGTATTTTTTCATTCACCCCTTATAATCCCCTATTTTACGACGTTTTTCGTATGTCAATAACTATTTTTAAACAATTGACAGTATACTCCGAATATACTATAATAAACACAAATTTATAGAGAAAGGAAATAATATACAAACATATCTATTTTGTTTGTGCCTCTTATTTGAGAGGCTTGGTAAACATCATGAAATTTAAAACACAGGAATTCATACCTGTCTTACTTGGCGGGGATATCAACACTTACAGCGTCGCAAGAGCCTTTTACGAACAATATCAGGTAAAATCATACGTTTTCGGCAAATTCCCTTCCGGCCCAAGCTATAAAAGTAAAATTACCGAATATACGGCCATATATAAAATTGACTCTGATGATACTTTTTTAGATACAATCCTTACATTTTCCCAAAAACACAAGGATAAAAAAATCATTTTAATCGGATGTGGTGACAGTTATGTTGCTTTAATCAGTAAGTATAAAGCAGAACTTCCTGACAATATTATTGCACCATACATCGATTTCGATCTTATGAATTCCCTTCAACTAAAAGAACGGTTTTACGAACTTTGTGACAAATACGATATTGAACATCCGGATACCATCATTTTTGAAAACGGAATGAATGTTGAACTTATGGAAATAAAATTTGCCTTTCCATTCATTTTAAAACCTTCAAATGGTGTTATGTATTGGGAACATCCTTTTAAAAACCAGCATAAGGTCTATAAAATTCATAACCGGGAGGAGCTACGTGACGTAACCACCCAGATTTATAATTCCGGCTATACCGACACCCTTATCTTACAGGACAACGTTCCCGGAAACGACGAATATATGCGGGTGTTAACTGCTTATTCCGGAAAAGATAAGAAAGTAAAAATGATGTGTCTTGGACATGTTCTTTTAGAGGAACATACTCCTCACGGTCTTGGAAATCATGCGGTTATTATTACGGAACCAAATGAAGAATTAATGTTAAAGGTGAAACAGCTTTTGGAAGACCTGGAATATGTAGGTTTTTCAAACTTTGACATAAAATATGACATGAGAGATAATAAATTTAAGTTCTTTGAAATTAATACCCGTCAGGGAAGAAGTAACTACTATGTCACCGGTTCCGGCTTTAACATTGCAAAATATATCGTAGAAGAATATATTTACGATAAACCATTGGAATTCAAAACGGCAAAGAAAGAACGCCTCTGGCTGGTTGTTCCAAAAAGAGTTGCATATAAATATTTAAAAGATGAAAAAAATAAAATTGCCTTGAAACGACTGATAAAAGAGAAGGAATACGTAAATCCGGTGTTTTTAAAAGGCGATAACAAACTTCCACGACTTTTACGTATGTGGAAAAATCATTTCAGCCATTATTGGAAGTTTAAAAAGTATTACCGCTAAAAGAAAAGGTTGGTGGATATGTCAAATTTAAAGAAAAAATTAGGTGTCATCGGCGGTCTGGGACCTGCTGCAACTTCATTTTATTATGACAGTGTAATAAATCATACCAAAGCCTCCTGTGACCAGGAGCATATTGATATGTATATTTTAAGCCATGC
Source organism: Lachnospiraceae bacterium (assembly GCA_017390645.1). The sequence goes on along the minus strand of JAFPAZ010000009.1, from coordinate 2,515 downwards.
TACCACTCCTGACCGCACCCAGGCGATTATCAGTGGCGATACGAAAGAGCTCATAGATTCTCTGGTTCATGACATTAAAATCCTGGAGCAGCTGGGAGTTTCCAATATTGCAATTCCTTGTAATACCTCCCATTATTTTTATGAAGAAATGCAACGTTCCACCTCTGTCCCAATCATTCATATGATTCGGGAGAGTGTGCTGGCTGCCATTGCTTCTAAAAATAACGTAGGAAAAATCGGCATTATGGGAACAGACGGTACCATTCAGTCCGGTATCTATGATAAGGAATGCCGGGCCCTTGGGATAGAACCTGTCCACCCATCCGCTCCACGCCAGAAAGATGTCATGCACATTATTTATAATGAAATAAAATATGGAAAATCCGGAAGCGAGGAATTGTTTCAACGGGTTATAGATGAATTTGCCGCTAAAGGGTGCGATGTTGTCATTCTTGCCTGCACCGAACTTTCCGTATACCGGCAGAATCATCAGGTACCACATATCTGCCTTGATGCCATGGATGTTCTGGTGAAGGAATCCATCCTTCGCTCCAACGCGGAATATAAAATATAACAAGAAACCAAAGGAAAGGATTGTGAGCAAACATATGACGGAATACAGTATTGAAGACTACTTTGGACTTCTTAAACAGGCGGATTTGGTTTTAGAAAGCAATATTGCCGGCTTTGAAAACACCATTATCACAAATCTTACTTATAATTCAAAAGAAGTTACAAATAATACATTATTTATTTGCAAAGGTGTTGCTTTTAAAGCAGATTACCTAAAGGAAGCACTAAAAAAAGGGGCCTGTTTTTATATCAGTGAAAAAAAATACGATACCGACACAGAGGTTCCTTATATTATTGTAAAAGATATCAGACTTGCAATGCCTTTCATCGGCGATAAATTCTACGGTTCTGCCTGGAAAGATTTAAACCTGATTGGCATTACCGGTACAAAGGGTAAATCCACCACTGCATATTACATTAAGGCCATTTTGGATGATTATCTCGAAAGTCAGAACAAAAGAGAAAGCGCTGTTATTTCATCCATTGATTTATTTGATGGAGTCATCCACAAGGAATCCCATATCACGACTCCGGAAGCCATGGAACTGCATCATCATTTCCGGAATGCAGTAAACAGTGGCATTGAATATCTTCAGATGGAGGTTTCTAGTCAAGCATTAAAATATAACCGTGTTGATCAAATTTTATTTGACGTGGGAGTGTTTTTAAATATATCGGAAGATCATATCAGTCCCGTAGAACATCAGGATTTTGAGGATTATTTTTCTTCCAAACTAAAGATATTTTCCCAAACTAAGACAGCCTGTGTAAATCTGGATTCTGACTTTTCGCAAAGGATTCTGGAATCTGCAAAGGAATCCCAAAACCTCATTACTTTCGGAACTCAGGAAACTGCGGATATTTATGGTTATGATATCCGGAAAGAAAAGAATGAGATTATTTTTAAAGTAAAATGTGACCGTTTTCACCGGGAATTTAAACTTACCATGCCTGGCTTGTTTAATGTAGAAAATGCATTAGCTGCCATTGCCATTGCCTATGTTCTTAATATTCCGGAAGAATATATCTATTCCGGCCTGTTCAGGGCACGTTCCAGCGGCCGAATGGAATTATATACAAGCAAAGATCAAAAGGTCATCGCCATTGTGGATTATGCCCATAATAAACTAAGTTTTGATAAACTATTTTCTTCTGTCAAAAAAGAATATCCTGATTATGATATTGTTTCCATTTTTGGATGCCCTGGTAAAAAGGCATTTGTAAGAAGAAGAGATTTGGGTACCATTGCCGGCCACTATTCCAAAAAGGTTTATCTTGTTGCGGAAGATCCGGGATATGAGCCGGTGGAAGATATCTCCAAAGACATTGCCCAGTATGTGGCCATGGAACATTGCGACTATGTTATGATTGAAGACCGTGGTGAAGCCATTAAAGCAGCCATTGAAGAGGTAACCTCAAATACAGTGTTATTAATCACTGGCAAAGGCAATGAAACTCGTCAGAAATACGGCAGCGAATATATTGATTGTCCTTCTGATGTAGAATTTACAAAAAGATATCTCGAAGAATATAATAACCGTGCAGGGTTGTAAAAATACTTAGGGACAAGGTCTTTTCCTTAAGTCTCTTTATCCTGCATATCAAAAATAAAAATATCAAAAAAGTCCGAAGATTATGTATCTTTGGACTTTTTTATTTACCCGTAAATAAAAAAGTATTGCATATTCAAACGATGTGTGGTAGCATAAAACTGTACTTGATGTAGTTTTTAAAACTACATTTAAAAATAATAAAAACTTTGTTTCTTGTATATACTAATATTTCAGGAGGTGGCGATATGAAATATATTTGGTTTCAAAGCAAACAACATTTAAAAGATCCTGGCAGTGCCCTTACCCATTTTGTGGCGATGTTACTTACGATTTTTGGAATTGCGCCTTTATTATTAAAATCCATAAACGGCGAACATCCGAATGGTGTT
>JAFPAZ010000239.1 GCA_017390645.1 Lachnospiraceae bacterium | reverse complement strand
TTCCTCATACCCTTAAACCAAAGTCCTTCAGGTTAAACTTTAATATCCATGATTTTTTCTGACCAAAAAGCCGAAACAACCATCGCCCCAAGACTCACCGTCATCACAGCAGCCCCCACTACATTTCCATACAATACACCAATGTATTCCCCGTTGGTTAACCGGAGGTATAAAACAATCAATGCCGGGAATAAAATCATGATTCTCGTTTCCATTTTCTTTGCTGCAATCATAGTTGCGATTTCTTCTTCTGTTTCCAATTTCAAGCAGATAGAATGAACCGATTTTTCTATAATCCGAACTAAATTTCCTCCACTCTTTTTTCCAATTGCAACAACCTGTGCAAAATTTTTCGCTTCTTCAAGCTGGCATTCCCGGGCAAACTCCTCTAACGCTTGTTCTAAAGAAGTATTCATTTTTAATTTCCGTAAAACCCTTTCCAAATAAGAAACCAGAATACTTTTCGTTCCATATAAAATTCCCAGCTCCTTTTTTGCTACCCAAAATGCATTTTCTAAAGAGTATCCCGCATTTAATGCACCTGAAATAAAACCTATCATTTCCCGGAACTCTTCCAGCATTTTCCTTTTTTCTTTTTCTTTTTTCGCCATTGCCGTCATCTTTAAAAATACTTTTAAAAATGGCAAAAAACAAAGAAAAGCAATCCAATTTTGATAAAATAAATAAGCAATTCCTGCGTCCAGCAAAAAAAAGGCACCAATACTTCCTATTGTTTCAACCGATATCTTCTTCATATTCCTCTACCCTCCCAGCCATCTGTAATTTTTTACGGTTCTTTAACTCATTCTTCTTTTCCAGATATCCCTTTATTTTTCCATTCTCAGCCCCGGTTTCCTTAAACTCATATAATGTGTTGGTTAAAATTTCCTGATCTTTTACACCCATAATTTCAATTACTTCCAATACTCTCCTGCTTCTGTCCCTTAACCTACCTAAATGAACAATGATGTCAATGGCAGAAGCAATCTGCTGCCTCACTGCTGCGACCGGCATATCTACCGCCATTAATACCATAGTTTCCAATCGTTTTAACATATCACTTGCCGAATTTGCATGTCCGGTACTTAAGGAACCGTCATGCCCGGTTGCCATAGCTGCTATCATATCCAATGCCGCACCATCTCTTACTTCTCCGACGATAATTCTGTCCGGCCGCATTCGAAGACTTGATTTAATCAAATCCCTCATGGAAATTTCATTTTCTCCTTCAATATTGGCATTTCTGACTTCCAAACGGACCAGATTTTCAATCTGCATCAGTCTTAGTTCTGCCGAATCTTCAATGGTAATAATTCTTTGATCTTTTGGAATAAATTGTGATAATGCATTTAGAAATGTGGTTTTTCCACTACCGGTTCCTCCGGATATAAAGATGTTATACTTGCTTTCAATTAGAATTTTTAAACGTTTTGCCACATTGGCATCAATGGATCCCATGGCAACCAGTTTTTCCATAGTAAATCCTTCTTTTGCAAATTTACGAATCGTAAGAATTGAGCCATCCAAAGAAATAGGACTTAACAATACATTTACTCTAGAACCATCACTAAGACGGGTATCTACGATGGGACTCGCTTTATTTACCCTTCGGTTTGCTTTCGCTACAATTTGCTGAATCACGTTCTCTAATCTTGCTTCACTTTCAAATTTTAGATTTGTCCGATATATTTTCCCATTCTCTTCCACAAAAATCTTCTCATGACCATTAATCATGATTTCTGTAATACTGTCTTTGGATAAAAGCTGTGATAGTACATCCAGGCCTCTGAGTCTATGAAAAATATCCTTTCGTATCATAATTTTATCCTTTACACTTAAAAAGTGTTCCCTGGAATATCCGTCCAATTTATCATCTATCATTCCATAGATTTCTTCATCTCTTACATCGATGGATAAATCAATTTCTTCCAGAATTTCCTCCTGAATGCGCTTTTTTAATTCTTCCATGCACTTTCTCCTCATCTATACTTTTGTTATCTTCTTTTATCCCCTATTTTTTCACTTTTCCCACTCTTTTTCCTTTTTTCTGGCATATTCTATCAAACGATTTGAAAAAAAGGCTTCCTTTGGTACTTTAATTTTTCTCCTTAACTCTGTATTCAGTTCTTCCATATGTCTTATGAGTTCTTCAAATCTTTCTAATTTTCTCATACTAGTTTCATCTCCCAAAACAGGGAAATACCAGCGCCCAAACAAGGTAAGCAGCCGAAAGTCATTCAGGCACCCATTTCCCATATCCACAATAATCCGCTCAAAAAATCCAGATGCGCTTAATTGTTCCAAAAACCATTTAAAATCCTCATAATTTAATACCCTGCTATCAAAAAATGAGCGGGATGCGCTTAAAATTTCGCTGTTCCCATGTCTTACGGACAATGCCTGGACTTTCGACACCACATTATCCATCCTTTCCTTTATAGCCAGAATAATTTCTTCCATATGACCTTCTTCCTCTAAAGAAGAAACCTCTTCGAAAGAAAGATATAAATTCGTTTTTTCACCTTCCAAACCAGCCAAGGCAAGAGCAAATGCAGTTTTCCCGCATCTTCCCAAAGGAGAATATACCAGAATGATATGACTGGATTTCTCCGCTCCTACATACACGGCATCCTTTAAAGTGTAATACAACGCTTTTTTCATATTGGTTGCACTTTGATATTTATATATCTTTTTTTCCTTTTGTTCTAAAGGCACTACTTCTTTACTTAAAAGAACCACTCTCTGTTGCCCTTTAAAAACCTCCTCCTCACAGCTTAGAATCAGGGATACTTCATTTTCCTCCAGATATTCCAATGCTTTCTTTAAATCACTAAACCCCACCACCAAAAACGGGAAAGAAGAATCGGAATTCATATACTCCATCACCGACCGGAGATAATCCTCTTCCGTTTCATAAATTAATATGTAAAACTGTTTCAAACGCTTGTCCTCCTATTCTTTTTCATACCAATAATCAAAATCATCTCCTTAATATCCAAAAATAACGTCTCTTTTTTGGACTGATGAAATAACCTAAATATCTTTCTTTATTGAATATCTGAAAATGCCTGAATCTAATTTCTCTTTTTGATTGTCTGAAAACGCCTGAATATAATCTCTCTCTTTGATTGTTTGATAATGCCTAAATGTAATCTCGCTCTTTGATTGTCTGATAATGCCTGAATGTAATCTCGCTTTTTGAATGTTGAAAGAACCTATATATCAATCTCTCTTTTTTAATATTTGAAAAATCTGAACACAAAGGCTCTCTTTTATAGATAATGTAACATAACTGCGAAAAAAATCGCGATAGAAAAGTGCATTGCGTTTTTATACTGGTCTTTTTCCGGTTCATAATATGGTGCTATGGTTCCGTTTTTTACGGAATGAAAACAATAACTTATAAAATATGAAATTCTTTTCCGAAAACTTTTCTGAATTAAAAGCTGAAAAAATGAGATAATCGCTGCTATTACAAAAGACTGCCATATCACGGAAAAAATAGATTTACCAAGAAATATACCTGTCATGGATAATAATTTAATATCACCTGCACCAAGCATATGAAGATAAAACAATAAGAATAAAATCACTATGGGAAGAAACATACCCAACAAAACATCTGAACAAGTAGAAGTTTTACAAATAAACTGATACGTTATTCCGGTAATCATACCGATGCCTATCAATACATTAGGAATTCGGAAATAACGGACGTCATAATACACTGCCAGTCCCAATAAAGTTATCAAATATATCAAAAATTCTCTCCTTTCTTTTCGTTTTTTACATTGTATCACATAAAATTCATTTTGTCTACACATATTTGCATTTTGTTTTGAATTTTTTTTGTTGAGATATTTTTGTAAATTTTATGCATATTTTTCCCACTTCCAGATTAAAATATATATAAAAACAATCATTCAAAGTACCATATACCTGCACTTTGAACGGAAAAAGGGATGCATAATGATGACAAAAAGCAAAAAAACCATGGAACCTCTCACCTATAAAGAACAATTACTAACGGACATCCGTCAGGCCGTCTGCACGTTAGATAGCGTTTTTATCCAGTTAAACAGCAATACGGACCCGGATTTAATTGACTGTTACATTTATGAATTAAAAGCCGCACAAAAAAGATACAAATATTTATTAGAACAAGCCAGAAAAAACGGCATCACAAATCATACCGAAATATACTAAAACAGGCTATGTGGTAACATTCTCACATAACCTGTTCTACTAAAAAACATAGCTGTTTCCCTTTATGTTTCTTCCTTCTCCTTCGTATATTTGTCAATCATTTCTGCAATATCATTGATACTATAAGGTTTTGCAATATAATCATCAAACTGTGCTTCTAAGATACGTTCCTTATCTCCATACATCGCCAATGCGGTTACGGCAATAATTGGCGTTCGTGGTATATCATTCACCTTTTCATAAGAACGTATGATGCTTATAGCTTCTAATCCGTCCATAACAGGCATCTGAACATCAAACAAGGCAATGTCAAATGTCTTCTTTTGAAACAAGTCTACTGCCACCTGTCCATTTTCAGCAATATCATAAGAATATCCTGCCATACCTAATAATTTACCAATCACCAGCTGGTTTACCGGTTCATCTTCTGCAACCAGAATCCGAATTCGTTTTTTTCCCTGTATCGCAAATACTGCCTGCTCTTCTTCCCCCTCTTCTTCATTGGAACGTTCCACCACTTCCAAAGGAATTTCAACAATAAAGGTACTTCCTACATCTTCCTTACTTTGAACACTGATATTTCCTCCCATCAGCTCCACGATCTGCTTTGTAATTACCAGTCCAAGTCCGGAACCGCCATACTTTCTTGTATTAGAACCATCCACCTGGCTAAACCGCTTAAATAGTTTGTCCTTATTTTCCTCTGCAATACCAATTCCGGAATCCACCACTGCCATACGCAGAATAATTTTGTTTGGTCCCTCATCCATAAAGGCAACCTTCACCCGGACACCACCGCTAGCAGTAAATTTAATGGCATTAGAAAGCAGACAGTTTAACACCTGCTCAATTCTCTGGGCATCTCCTTTTAAAGTCTTTGGCATATTTGGAGCAATATTATAATCCAAAGTAAGCCCCTTATCCGTGGCAAGCGGAACCTGAACACTTACGGTATTTTCAATGACTTCATAAATATCAAAATCATCAATTCGTATCTTATATTTTCCGGATTCCAGCTTTGTAAAATCTAAAATATCATTGATCAGACGAAGCAAAGTATCTGCGCAATTTTGTGCAGTCACCAGATTATCCCGGTAATCATCCTGTAAATCATCTGCCATTAAGGTAAGCTGAAGCATTCCCAGGATACCGTTAATCGGAGTCCGGATTTCATGAGACATGTTAGCAAGAAATTCACTTTGGGTATGATATGCTGCGTTGGCATCTTTAATGGCTTTCGAAAGTTTTTCCTGAGTCTCTTTTTCTTCTGTAATGTCCATAAGTACCATATTCAAAATATCTGCTTCATTTTTATACATAATGGTATTAAAGACCTTTCCAATCTGTTCTACCTCAATCTCCACATTAAGAATTTCATCTTCCACCGCACTTTTATTATAAACGGCAAACCATGCATTCATGTTTTTTAACAGTTCATTATCGCTTTTGCTAAGGTAAGTATCCTGACACTCCTCTTTGGTTAACCCGAAATAAGACATAAACTGTGTATTTACATCCAAAAGCTTATATAAATCTTCCCCACCCAATGCCTCATTCGGACAAATTTGTGCCTGTGCAAAACCAATCGGAAGACTCATGAAAAGTTTCCTGTATTTTTTCCCGGCAGTGGAAGCCAAAACTTCATCTCTCTTTAAAGCACCGCTAAAAATGCAGATCAACACTGTAAGAAATATCATAACAACACATAAAATGATAACTTCCTCCAGCGGCAGCTTCTTTTCTGATATGTTATAATAATAATTAAAATTAAAAGACAAATTACTTACCAGCAAAGCAATCATTTCTACAAGGGTTGTTAGAATAACCACTATCTTGCTTCTTTGTAATACTGCCAGACAGACCGGAATCAACACAAGGCTGTTTATAATAGTAAATTCGTGATGAACAAACACCAGATTTAAAAATACAAAAATAATTAATCCCTGCATCAAAAAAGACCTTAATATACGTCTTTGCTTCTTAATTCTTCCAATGACATAACACAAAAACAACTGTAAAACAAAAGGAAGCAGGATGACAATCTGGAAATAATCCACCAAATCCCGTCCATTCAACGTATCGGAAGGCCTTACTATCACATAGAAATAGATCAATTCTACTATAACAGAAAAGAAAGTCAGAAAATACATAATTCTTTTCGTCCGCACATCCCAGATTTCATTTATATTTTTTTCTTTTTCCATACGCATCCCTCTTTTTTGCAAACATTTTCCCATTTTATTCCTATTCTTTATTTCTTTGTGCCAATTCACAAATATAATCCATTAAAGGCTTTCTTAAACTTTCCCGTTCTAATGCAAAATCCAAAATGGCTTTCAGATATCCCACTTTATCTCCTATGTCATAGCGGGTTCCTTGAAACTGATATCCATGGACTTTTTCTTTCTTCATTAAGCTGACAATGGCATCTGTCAGCTGAATTTCTCCTAAGGCTCCCGGCTTTTGATCTTTTAGATGTTCAAAAATGCCAGGAGTTAAAATATACCGTCCCATCACCGCCAGATTTCCCGGTGGATTTATTTTTGGTTTCTCTATCATATCCTCTAACTCATATAAGCCTTCCGTTACCATAGAACCGGTCTTTACAATTCCGTATTTCCCCGTGTCTTCTATTGGTACCGCCTGAACTCCCAGAATACTTGAACCGGTAACTTCATATTGTTCCATCAGCTGTTTTATGGCAGGTTTCCCCTCTTTATTGGCTACAACATCATCCCCCAGCATAACCGCAAAAGGCTC
>JAFPAZ010000031.1 GCA_017390645.1 Lachnospiraceae bacterium | reverse complement strand
GATTTTAAAATCGATTACACTCCGGTATTTGGAGAAGTTACAGATTTACAACGCTTCGCTGAACTTGGGAAAAAGGGTGTTCTGGCCTTAATGGCAGATAGTACCAATGTAGAACGTCCCGGCTTTACCATGTCAGAAAGAACAGTAGGAAAAACCATTGACGGATTGTTTGCAGAAAATAAAGAAAACCGGATTATTGTAGCGACTTTTGCTTCTAACGTAGACAGAGTACAACAGATTATAAATTCTGCTGTAAAATATGGACGAAAAGTAGTGATTGAAGGAAGAAGTATGGTGAATATTATCACCACAGCCCAGGAATTAGGATACATTAACATTCCGGATAACACTTTGATTGATATTGAACAGATCAAGAATTATACCAATGATAAAATTGTTTTAATAACCACCGGAAGCCAGGGAGAAACTATGGCAGCCTTATCCAGAATGGCAGCTTCCGTTCATAAGAAAATATCCATCGTGCCGGGAGATACGGTAATTTTTAGTTCCCACCCGATTCCGGGAAATGAAAAAGCAGTATCGAAGGTAATCAATGAACTGGTACGAAAAGGGGCTAATGTAGTATTCCAGGATACCCACGTATCCGGTCATGCCTGTCAGGAAGAAATTAAGCTGATTTATGCACTGACCAAACCGATGTATGCCATTCCGGTGCATGGTGAATTCAGACACTTAAAGACCCATGCAAAACTAGCCATGGATATGGGTGTGGAAAAAGATAATGTATTAATTTTATCTTCTGGAGAAGTATTAGAATTATCAAAGGAAAGTGCAAAGATTGTTGGAAATGTACCTTGTCAGGGCATCCTGGTAGATGGATTAGGTGTTGGGGATGTAGGAAATATTGTATTAAGAGACAGACAACATTTATCCCAGAATGGACTTTTGATTGTAGTAGTAACCTTAGAAAAATATAGCAATCAGTTAATTGCAGGGCCGGACATTGTATCGAGAGGTTTTGTATATGTCAGGGAGTCAGAAACTTTAATGGATGATGCAAAGATGGTGGTACAAGACGCTTTAGATGAATGCTTAAGGAAGAATATTACGGACTGGGGAAGAATAAAAACAGCAATCAAAGATTCCTTAGGAGAATTTTTATGGAAGAGAACTAAGAGAAACCCTATGATTCTTCCAATTATTACAGAAGTATAAAAAGAGGTGTAATCGGTGAAAGATATTGTATTTCAAACCAAAGAATTAGCGAAAGCGATTAAAAAAAGTAACGAATACAACCAATATCAAAGAATCCGCCAGAATTTAAAAAAAGACATGGAATTATTTGACCGGGTTCAGGAACTTAGAAAACGTAACTTTGAGTTACAAAGCCGCACGGATGTGGGAAATATGTTTGAAGAAATTGAACGTTTGAATTCAGAATTCAGCGCCATTATGAAAATGCCTGTGGTAAATGAATTTTTGATGGCAGAACAGCGTTTGTGTAAGATGATGCAGGAAGTGTATTCCTCCTTATCAGATGGACTGGATTTCGAATTAGGTTTTTTGGAAAAGTAGGTGGAGAAAGATGGCACAAAAGGCCACAAAGAAAAAAAAGAAAAGCAGCAGGCAGAAGAATAAACAGTTATATCATGTACTGCAATTTAGCATAGGCTTTGGTATTAATGTAATTATAGTAATTCTTTTAATGCAGGCATTTAATTTTTCTTATAATTTCAGCTATGATGTGTTTTCTAATACGGTGTATAATGCAAAGGATGACAGGGAGATAGTAGTTACCGTAGGTGCAGGAAGTTCAAGTATGGAAATAGCATCTTTGTTGGAGGAAAAAGGTGTGGTGGAGAGTAAATACGTAGCTTTTGTCAGATCTAAGATTACCAAAGCCACAGTCATACCGGGCACCTACGTATTAAAACCATCCATGACGTTAGATGAGATATATACCATTTTAAGCAATGCGGAGCAAGAGGAGGAAACATGATTACGAATCCTTCCATTACAGAATACATTAATTCTTTGAATCTGCCGGAAGATCCTTTGTTATATGAGATAGAAAAAGAAGCAAGAAAGCAAGAAGTTCCCATTATCCGGACAGAAATGAAAAATCTGATAAAAGTTTTGTTGCAGATAAAGAAACCGGAGAAAATATTAGAAGTTGGAACTGCAGTGGGTTTTTCTGCCCTCTTTATGAGCAGATATTTAGAGCCGGGAGCAGCCATTACTACCATAGAACGCTATGAACCCCGCATTGAGAAGGCAAAAGAGAATTTCAAAAAAGCAGATGAAAAACAATGCATTACCCTTTTAGAGGGGGATGCCATGGAAATACTAAAAAATCTGGAAGAGACTTATGATTTTATATTTATGGATGCTGCAAAAGGCCAGTATATTCATTTTCTTCCGGATATCTTAAGACTTTTGAAAAAAGGCGGACTGCTTGTTTCAGATAATGCCCTGCAAGAGGGAGAATTAGTAAAATCAAGGTATGCAGTGACCAGAAGAAACAGAACCATTCATAGCCGAATGAGAGAATATCTTTATACCATTACCCATATGGAAGAATTATCCACAGTAATTTTGCCTTTGGGAGATGGTGTAACCGTTAGTTACAGGTTGTAAAAAGGCAGTCAGATAGTGGACTGCCTTAAAAAAACGAAAAACGAAATGAGAAAGGTGGAACCGGGTATGCGAAAGCCGGAATTATTAATACCTGCCGGAAGTTTGGAAGTGCTAAAGACAGCGGTGCTTTATGGAGCAGATGCTGTTTATATTGGAGGAGAAATGTTTGGACTTCGTGCTAAGGCGAAAAACTTCTCGAAAGAAGATATGAGGAAAGGTTTGGAATTTGCCCATGAACACGGTGTGAAAGTCTATGTTACCGCGAACATAGTAGCTCACAACGAAGATTTGGAAGAAGTCCGGCAATATATGAAGGAATTAAAGGAAATCAAACCGGATGCACTGATTATTTCAGATCCGGCGATTTTTACCATTGCAAAAGAAGAAGTTCCTGAAATTGACATTCATATCAGTACTCAGGCGAACAATACCAATTATGGTACTTATCTGTTCTGGCATCGACTTGGTGCTACCAGGGTTGTAAGTGCCAGGGAATTATCACTAAAAGAAATCAAGGAAATCAGAAAACACATTCCGGATGAATTAGAAATAGAATCTTTTATTCACGGTGCTATGTGTATCTCCTATTCAGGAAGATGCCTTTTAAGTAATTATTTTACCGGAAGAGATGCAAACAGGGGAGCATGCACACATCCTTGCAGATGGAAGTATGCAGTTATGGAAGAAAGCCGTCCGGGAGAATATCTTCCGGTAGAAGAGAATGAAAGAGGAACTTATATCTTTAATTCAAAGGATTTGTGCATGATTGAATATATACCGGAAATCATCGATGCAGGCATTGACAGCCTGAAAATAGAAGGAAGAATGAAAACAGCCCTTTATGTAGCTACGGTTGCAAGGACTTATCGGAAGGCCATTGATGATTTCTTTGTCAGTGAAGAATGCTACCGCTCAAATATGGAGTATTACAAAGAAGAAATTTCAAAATGTACCTATCGTCAGTTCACCACAGGTTTTTATTTTCAAAAACCCGATGAAAATACACAGATTTATGATTCTAATACCTATGTAAAAGAATATACTTATATTGGAATG
>JAFPAZ010000238.1 GCA_017390645.1 Lachnospiraceae bacterium | reverse complement strand
GTAAGGTTTGCATCGGTTTATCGGGAATTTAAAGATGTAAATACGTTCTTAAATGAACTAAAACTGATTCTGGATAATAAAACAGATGTAAGATAAGTTGTAGCATTGGTGGATGAAAAATGATTTTCACTCATGTTATTGAAGGTGGAAAATAAGTACCATATTTTTCATGTTTTGATTTAGAATGTTTCATGATTTTTCTGATTTAGAATGTTTCATGTTTTTTATGCTTAAGAATGTTTTTTTGATTGTTAAAATGTTATCATAATTGATAAAAAAATAACATATTTATTGTTAATATTTTAACTATTGATTTGTTAATTTTCTGACAAAGTTGTGTAAAAAGTATAAAAAAATTAAAAAAAAGCTGTACTTTTTGGAAAAATCGTAGTATAATGAATTCAAGTTAAAAAAAGGAAGGCTGAATGGTATTCCTATTTTGAAAGGAGCGATTTTTATGGAATTAACAAATCTTATTGCAGAAGGTAAAGAAACTAAAGTTTATAAGAATGGTGATTTAGCGGTAAAGGTATTTAATGCTGATGTACCGAAAACAGAAGTTTTGAATGAAGCTTTGGTGCATTCACTGGTTGAAGAAACCGGATTTAAGATTCCTGAAATTAAGGAAGTTTCTAAAATCGATGGCAAATGGGCTTTGTCTATGACTCATATTGAAGGTAAAACGCTTCGTGAATTAATGAAGGAAAATCCTGATAAGATGGAGGAATATGTAAATCTGATGGTAGATGTCCAGTTACAGTTACATGCCAGAAGAATTCCTACTTTACCTAAATTAAAATATCAGTTAAGAAGTGCTATTGAATCTTTGCCGGAACTCGATGATATTAGAAAGTATGAATTACTTACTAAATTGGAAAGTATGCCGAAACACGTAAAGTTATGTCATGGTGATTTTGACCCACATAACATTATCATTAAAGATGGTGAAGTATACGTCGTAGACTGGAAATTAGCTACACAGGGTAATGCCAGTGCGGATGTGGGTAAAACATATATGTTACTTTGTCTTCAGGAGCCAAAGGCAGCTGAGATGTACTTAGACACTTTCTGTGCAAAGAGCCATACTGCGAAGTCTTATGTTCAGGCTTGGCTTCCTATTATTGCAGCGGCTCGCTTGAAAGAGGAAAAACCGGAAGAAAAAGAATTACTTATGAGATGGCTGGATGTTGTTGACTATGATTAACAAATAAATATGAAAAGTCCTGGAATCTTCCTTGAGGAGGATTCTGGGATTTTTTATTTTGCATTGAGAATTAATGTAATAGAGTGAAAAATAGAATGAAAAATAAAACAAATTTGATTGAAATTAATTCAAGAATAGAGTATAATAAAATTGTTTCGTGTTGGATCAGGCGGAAAGGAACTGATGTATAGCAAAGTAATAAGCGGTGCTGTTTATGGCGTCGAATGTAAATTAATTCAAGTGGAAACAGATGTAAGTGACGGTCTTCCTATGTTTGAAATGGTAGGCTTCTTAAATTCCTGTGTAAAGGAAGCAAAAGAGCGGGTGCGTACCGCTATGAAAAATTCTGATTTTTCTATTCCTCCAAAACGAATTACGGTGAATTTATCGCCGGCGGATATTCGTAAGGAAGGTTCTTCTTATGATTTACCCATTGCGGTTTCTATTTTATTATCCATGAAAAAAATTTCACAAGAGAGAATGGAAAAGACTTTAATTATTGGCGAATTAGGACTGAATGGTGCCATAAAGAAAATGAATGGTGTTTTATCAGTAGTTCATTTGGCGAAAGAAAGTGGATTAAATGAATGTATCGTGCCTAAAGACAATGAAGAGGAAGCAGCGATAGTAAGCGGAATAAAGATAATTGCTGTAGAGAATTTAAAACAGGTGTATGAATATTTAACAGGACAAAAAGAAATGAAACCATCTGTTTCGAAAGAAGATTGGAATGCAAAATGTGAGGAGGGGTTGGATTACAGTGATATATATGGACAGAGTCTGGCAAAACGGGCAATTGAAATTGCGGTAGCCGGGAGACATAATGTTTTATTGGTTGGACCACCTGGAGCGGGAAAATCCATGATGGCACAAAGGATTCCAACGATTATGCCGGATTTGTCTTTTGAGGAAAGTCTGGAGATAACAAAAATATATAGTATAAGTGGAATGCTGGAAAAGGGAAGGATAATAAAAAAACGTCCATTTCGAAGTCCTCATCATACGATTCCTAAAACTGCATTGGCGGGCGGTGGAAGAATACCAAAAGTGGGAGAGATTACGCTGGCTCATGGAGGAGTTTTGTTTTTAGATGAACTTCTTGAGTTTGATAAGAGTGTAATTGAAGTATTAAGACAGCCGTTAGAGGAAAAGAGGATTGTAATAAATAGAATTTGTGGAAATTTTAGTTTTCCGGCAGATTTTATGCTGGTCGCAGCGCTAAACCCTTGCCCTTGCGGAAATTATCCGGATATGAACCGATGTACCTGCACTCCGGCTATGATTCAAAAATATCAGGGGAAAATCAGTCAGGCTTTTCTGGACAGAATCGATATTAATGTAGAGGTATCGGCAGTAAAATTTGAACAACTTAATTCAAAGTGTAAAGAAGAGTCTTCCAAACAGATAAAAGAACGGGTGAATAAGGCAATATTAGTTCAACGAAAACGTTTCGAAAAGGAGAATATTTTATACAATTCACAAATGAATGGGAAGATGGTTGAAAAGTATTGTGCTTTAGGAACGACGGAAAGGGAATTATTAAAAAACTATTTTGAAAAAAGAAAAATGAGTGCCAGAAGTTACCATAGAATTTTAAAAGTAGCCAGGACCATAGCAGATTTATCACAAAGTGAAAGTATCATGGAGTTACATCTTATGGAAGCATTGAGCTACCGGAATTGTTTGAATCAAAGGGAAAGAGGGGATAGTGAATGAATATTTATTGGCTTTGGCTGGCAAAATTACCAGGGATAGGTCCTATTACCGCAAATAAATTGATAGAGTACTTTTCTACCCCTAAGGATATTTATAATGCTAAAGAACAGGAATTGACAAAAATATTGAAACCGGCTCAGATAAAATCTGTTATGATGGAAAGAAATTTGGATAAAATAGAAAAAGAATGGAATCGTTTGGTTGAAAAAAAGATTCGTTTTATTCACAGAGGTTCTATTGAATATCCGAAACGTTTTAAAGCTCTCGTGGATGCACCGGTTGGATTTTATCTAAAGGGAAGTATGCCTGTAGAATCAAAGAGAAGCATTGCCATAGTAGGTGCGAGGAATGCCAGTGCTTATGGAATGGAGATGGCACTTTATTTTTCCAAGAGTCTGGCAAAAGCAGGTGTAAATATTATAAGTGGGTTGGCATATGGTATTGATAAACAGGCACATTTAGGCGCGTTGGAATCAGGGGGATATACCATGGGAGTGCTTGGGTGTGGAATTAATATCTGTTATCCTCGAGAACATTATACTTTGTTTGAAAAAATGCAAAGTGCAGGAGGTGTTTTGTCAGAATTTCCTCTGGATGAGAATCCGAAAGCAGGGAATTTTCCGATGCGGAATCGCTTGATTAGTGCTTTGTCTGATGGGGTTCTGGTAGTGGAGGCGAGAGAAAAAAGTGGCTCGTTGATTACGGTTGAATTTGCTTTGGAACAGGGAAAAGATGTGTTTGCGGTTCCGGGCAGATTAAGGGATATAAATAGTGCAGGATGTAACCGGCTGATTCAGGAAGGAGCCAAACTTGTGATGGAACCGGAAGATGTGTTGGAAGAATATGGAATCTCTGATAGCTTTACTCATAATGAATTGAAAAATGTAGAAAATAACCTTGCACTGAAAGAGAAAATGGTGTATAGTGTTTTAAGTTTGGAAGCAAAGTTTGTTGATGAAATTGTGGAAAGTACGAGTCTTAGTGTACAGGAAACATTAAGTGCTTTGTTTGCGTTGGAGTTAAAAGGGTATGTAAAACAGGTTGTTAAGAATTATTATATTAAATCAGTGGAATAGATATAAGTGAAGTTTGAGAGGTAAAGGAGAGATATTATGGCTAAGAATCTTGTGATTGTGGAGTCACCGGCCAAAGCAAATACGATAAAAAAATTTTTGGGTAGTAATTATGAAGTAGTTGCTTCTAATGGGCATGTGAGGGATTTGCCCAAAAGTACATTAGGTATTGATGTGGAAAATGACTATGAGCCGAAGTATATTACCATAAGAGGAAAAGGAGATGTATTAGCCAAACTTAGAAAAGAAGTAAAAAAAGCAGATAAAATATATCTTGCGACTGACCCTGACCGTGAAGGAGAGGCTATTTCCTGGCATTTATATGAAGCATTAAAATTGCAGGATAAAAATTGTGAGAGAATCACTTTTAATGAAATAACTAAAAATGCAATAAAAAATTCCATAAAGCAGGCAAGAAAAATAGATATGAATCTGGTAGATGCGCAGCAGGTAAGAAGAATGCTTGACAGAATGGTTGGTTATAAGATAAGTCCGGTATTGTGGGCTAAGATTAAACGGGGGCTTAGTGCCGGCCGGGTACAATCTGTAGCTCTTAGGCTGATTTGTGACAGGGAAGAAGAGGTTAATGATTTTATTCCTAAGGAATATTGGACTTTGGATGCTTTATTAAAGGTAGATGATGGAAAAGTGAATCTACCTTGTAAATTCGTTGGAGATAAAGATGGGAAAATTGAACTAATATCCAAAGAACAGGTAGAAGAAATAAAAAAGAAGCTAAAGAAGGAAAAATTTATAGTGGATGAGATAAAAACAGGAGAAAGAACGAAAAAAGCTCCAACTCCATTTACTACGAGTACGTTACAACAGGATGCTTCGGCAAAATTGAATTTTTCTACTCAAAAAACCATGCGTCTTGCCCAGCAATTGTACGAAGGAATCCCTATAAAAGGACATGGCACGATAGGTTTGATTACTTATTTAAGAACAGATTCTGTCCGTATATCGGAAGAAGCAAAAGAGAGTGCAAGAGAATACATTTCTGAACATTATGGGGAAGAATATCTCATTCAGGAAGAGAATAAAAAGACAGAGAAGAAAAAAATTCAAGATGCTCACGAGGCAATAAGACCTACGTATGTAGATTTATCTCCGGTAAAAATAAAAGAGGAACTTCCTAGGGATCTGTTTCGTTTATATCAGTTGATTTACAATCGTTTCCTGGCAAGCAGAATGGCTGCTGCGAAATATGAAACAAGGAATATTAAAATTTCTGCAGGGGAATATCGTTTTGCTGTTTCTTCCTCAAAGATTGTGTTTGATGGTTTTATGACGGTGTATAAGGCAGAGGACGAAAAAGACGAAAATGGAAAAAAAGTGAAATCTATCACTGAAACATCAAAAATTTTACTAGATGGTTTTGAAGAAAAACAACATTTTACACAGCCACCATCTCATTATACCGAAGCGTTGCTGGTAAAAACATTGGAAGAACTAGGAATTGGACGACCTAGTACCTATGCGCCTACCATTACTACGATTTTGGCAAGAAGATATATTGTAAAAGAAAATAAAAATCTGTATGTGACGGAATTGGGAGAAGCGGTGAATCAGATGATGAAACAGGCATTTCCGTCTATTGTGGATGTGAATTTTACTGCAAATATGGAATCGCTTTTAGATGAGGTTGGAGAAGGATTGGTGAAGTGGAAGACGGTAATCAGAAACTTTTATCCTGACTTAAATGAAGCGGTGCTTCAGGCTGAAAAAGAACTGGAAAGTGTAAAAATAGAAGATGAAGTGACCGAAGAAATATGCGAAGAATGTGGAAAAAATATGGTAATTAAATATGGTCCTCATGGGAAATTTCTCGCCTGTCCCGGGTTCCCGGAATGTCGTTTTACAAAACAGTATTTTGAAAAAATTGGAGTTGAATGTCCGAAATGTAAGAATGACATTGTGTTGAGGAAGACAAAAAAAGGACGAAAGTATTACGGTTGCATCCGTATTCCTGAATGCGATTTTATGAGCTGGCAGAAACCTTCAACGACTAAGTGTGCACAATGTGGAGGTATCATGCTCGAAAAAGGCAACAAATTATTGTGTATGGATGAGCAATGTGGATATGTAATAGAAAATAAAAATTTTCATAATGAGAAAGTGTAACTATTGTTTGAAAAATCGTGAAAATATACTAAAAAAGTGTTGTTATTGTACAAAATATATGCTATTATGTAAAAGAAATAGAATTAATTGTTCTGTATGTGCATGAAAGTAACTGGAGGAATTGTGTTCTGGGAGGTAGTTTTGTGAGTGTACAATTATTAGATAAAACTAGAAAAATAAATAAATTATTACACAACAATAATTCGCAGATGGTTGTGTTTAATGATATTTGCGAAGTGTTGAGTGATATCCTGGAATCGAATATTCTTGTAATCAGCAGAAAAGGAAAGGTTCTTGGCATTAAGAACCGACATGATGTTGAAGCGATAAATGTGTTGATTACGAACCAGGTTGGTGAACATATTGACTTCCTTTTAAATGAACGACTGTTGGGTGTATTATCCACAAAGGAAAATGTGAATCTTGCTACACTCGGATTTGAAATTTCTAATGTGGATATTTATAAGGCGATTATTATGCCTATTGATATAGCCGGAGAACGGTTAGGAACAGTATTTATGTACCGGCAGGAACGAGGTTATGAGATAGACGATATCATTTTAGGGGAGTATGGAACAACGGTTGTAAGTTTGGAGATGATGCGTTCTGTAAATGAAGAGAATGCAGAAGAAAACCGGAAAATTGCTATTGTAAAATCAGCGATTAGTACGTTGTCTTTTTCGGAACTTGAGGCCATCACACATATCTTTGAAGAATTAAAAGGAAATGAAGGTATATTGGTTGCTAGTAAGATAGCGGACAGGGTTGGTATTACCCGTTCTGTAATTGTAAATGCTCTTAGAAAATTTGAAAGTGCAGGCGTAATTGAATCCAGATCCTCCGGTATGAAAGGAACCTATATAAAAGTTGTGAATGATTTTGTTTTTGAAGAACTCGAGAAGATTAAGAAGTGATTCACTATTCATATGAGCAATAATTATAAAGTACATAAGATTAGAAAAGGATTTCTAATGGGATAAAGCAAAGGATTTGTGATAGATGTAAGATGTATCATGAATCTTTTTTGCCGAAAAATAATCAGAGGATTTTAACAGAAAGGGAAAAATATGATTAATTCAAATTTATTTAATTATGTGAATGTTTTGGATAAAGCTGCAGATGCATGTTCGGTTCGCGGGAAATTAATCTCAAATAATATGGCGAACGTAAATACACCGAATTATAAAAGACAGGATATTGAATTTAATAGTTTTTTAGAAGCAGCTTTGTCAGATGGAAGTACTTTGGATGAAGCGGTATCAAATGTACAGGATCATTTGATGGAAATGAACGGTGTTGTATATACAGATAACTCTACATTGTCCTATCGTTTGGACGGAAATAATGTGAGTATTGATACAGAAGAAGTTTATCAGGCGGAAAATTCGATTCGTTACCAGGCATTAATTGATCAGATGACGCAAGAATTTAACAGAATGAAAGCGGTACTTAAATAGAAAGGAAGCGTAGAAAATGAGTATATTTAGTGCAATGAATATTAGTGCAACGGGAATGACAGCACAAAGAGTCCGTATGGATGTTATTTCTCAAAATCTGGCAAATGTAAATACAACAAGAAATGATAGTGGAACTACCTACAGAAGGCAGACTGTTGTAATGGAGGCACAAACTTCTAGAGAATTTGCATCGGCTTTGAATCAGGCTTTGGGACTTACGGGGACCGGAGTTAAGGTTACACATATTGTAGAGGATATGAGCGATTTGAGAATGGTGTATGAGCCAACACATCCGGACGCCGATGAGAATGGTTATGTTCATTATCCGAATGTTAACTCTGTTACAGAAATGACAAATTTAATAGATGCCAGCAGAGCTTATGAAGCCAATGCAGCTGCATTCAATGCGGCGAAAACCATGGCTATGAAGGGTCTGGAATTAGGAAAGTAAGAAATATAATTCATTGATTTAATCCGTATGAATAAGTAAAAAGTCTTTCTATTATAGAAGGAATGGAGGAAACCATGACTCAGATTACAGGTATATCATCTTTGTTTGATACAAATTCGGTATTGAGCAATAGTAAAATCACAACAAATAACAACGAGGCTTTTTCTTCGGTTTTTCAGTCAGCACTTGATATGTTGAATGAGACAAATGAGTTACAAAAACAGGCAGAAGAAGCAGAAATTAATTATGCACTCGGCTATACCGACAGTACACATGATTTGGCGTTGGCACAACAAAAAGCCAATATTGCAATTCAATATACTGTTGCAGTAAGAGATAAAATATTAGAAGCATACAAAGAGATTATGAATATTCAAATGTAGGATGTTACATATCTAAAGGAGAATGAATATGTTAGACAAAGTAAAACAGTTGCCAAGGCAGTTTCTTACATTTTGGAATAAATTTGATAGTAAAACAAAAACAATTATCCTTTCGGTGATAGCAGCTATTGTTATTTCTATTTCGTTTTTGGTATGGTTGTTTACAAGAACTACTTATGAAACTTTGGCAACTTTTGAGCAGTATGCTGATACTGCTGAGGCAAAAGCATTATTGGATGAAGCAGGCATCGAATGTCAGGTTCCAGCTAACGGCCTTGTTATTATGGTAGATGAAGATAAAATTGCTGATGCAAGACTGGTTTTGGGTCAAAATGGAATTGCATCGGAAGATGACGATTATTGGGCAAGTGTATTTGATAATGGACTAAGCACGACAGAGTCTGAAAAAGTATTAAAGGCAAAACTTGCAAAACAAAAAGAAATGGCTGCAATTTGTAAGAAAATTGATGGCGTAAAGAATGCTACGGTTACGTTGAATTTGCCGGATAACACCAATTCTATTTTTAAGAGCGAAGAACAGGCGTATGTAAGTGCAATGTTAACGACTTCGAAAGATATACCGGATGAAGCAGTAGAGGGTATTGCTACATACCTGGCTACATCTGTAGGTCTTGAGAATACAAATAACGTAAGAATTATCGATCAGACAGGAAAGTTACTTTTTGCGGGACAGAATAATTCATATGATGGAACTACTACAAATAACGTAAGTGCAAAAGAACAGATTACGATTGCACAGGAACAGAAAATCAGAAGCCTGTTACTGAGTTCAGGAGAATTTCAAGAAGGAAGTGTAGCAGCTAATTTAGCTATAAGTTTTGATGAAGTTCAGTCAGTAGATACGCACTATTATGTTGATGATGGGAATAAAGGCCCTGTAGATGAAGAATACATAAGTGAATCAGAAGGTGCTTCCGGTACCGGGGATGTAGTTGGAACGGATGCAAATGACGATCAGGTTACGGAATATAATATTACGAATGCCGGTACTACAGGAGGTAGTGCTACGATTGAGAAGAGAACTTATTCTACCAGCAGTACTGTGACGGAAAAGAAAGAAGAAGTAGGAAAAGTTGATTTAGAAAATTCATCTGTTTCCATTATTCTAACACAATACGAAGTGTTTAATGAAGAGGAATTAGAAGCAGCAGGCAAACTGGATGATATGACATTTGAAGAATTTCAGATGGAAAACAGCGAGAAAGAAGAAATTGTAGTAAATGAGCAATTATATGAAGTTGTTTCCAATGCGTCCGGTATTAGTACAGAAAATATAAGAATTCTGGCCTATAAGGTGCCGATTTTCTATCCGAAGGAAACGACGACAAAGACTGTAACAGATTATTTACCATTTATTTTGGTAGTGATTATTATTGTTTTACTTTTAATTGTTGTGATTAAGGGTATGAAACCGGTAGAGGTTACTGAATTAGAACCGGAATTATCAGTTGAATCATTATTGGCAACTACAAAAGAAAATCAGCAATTAGAAGAAATTGAATTTAACGATAAATCCAGTGCCAGAGAGCAGATTGAAAAATTCGTTGATGAAAATCCAGAGGCGGTTGCAAGCTTACTACGTAACTGGCTGAATGAAGAATGGGAGTGATAATGTGGCTACAGAAGAAATTAGTGGAATTCAAAAAGCGGCGATTTTGTTGATTGCCCTAGGACCGGAAAAATCAGCCAGCGTTTTCAAACATTTAAAAGAAGACGAGATTGAACAGCTTACAGTTGAAATTGCCAATACAAGAAGTATTTTACCTGCAGTAAAAGATCAGGTTATGAACGAGTTTTATCAGGTGTGTCTTGCCCAACAGTATATTGCGGAGGGTGGTATTGGATATGCTAAGGAACTTTTGGACAAGGCACTGGGTGCCGAAAAGGCGAAGGATGTGATTGGACGACTTACTGCTTCCTTGCAGGTTAGACCATTTGAATTTATTCGAAAGACCGATCCGGCGCAATTGCTTAACTTTATTCAGGATGAACATCCACAGACCATTGCTTTGATTTTATCCTATCTGCCACCTTCGCAGGGGGCATCGGTGGTTGCGTCACTGACTCCTGATAAACAGGCTGATGTTGCGAAACGTATTGCACAGATGGATCGTACCTCTCCGGATATTATTAAGGAAGTGGAAAAGGTATTAGAAAGAAAGCTTGCTTCTTTGGTAAATCAGGATTATACCATTGTTGGTGGTGTAGATGCCATTGTTAATATCTTAAATACAGTAGACAGAAGCACAGAAAAACATATTATGGAAAGTCTGGAAATGGACGAGCCAGAATTGGCAGAAGAAATCAGAAGAAAGATGTTTGTATTCGAGGATATCTTATCATTAGATAACAGAACCATTCAGACGGTATTGCGTGAAGTGGATAATAATGAACTTGCAATTGCCTTAAAAGGTGCGAACGAAGATGTTCAGGCAGTTATCTTCGAAAACCTGTCTTCCCGTTTGTCTGCAATGATAAAAGAAGATATGGAATTTATGGGTCCTGTACGTATGAAAGATGTAGAAGATGCTCAACAGAAAATTGTGGGTATCATTCGCCGGTTAGAAGATGCTGGTGAGATTGTTATTTCACGTGGTGGAGGTGACGAAATCATTGCCTAATTTGATTAAGTATCAGACTTTGGGATTTACCAGTCTTGATCAGGTTACGTTAAACAATGGTGAGAAAAATTTCGTTCGAATCATCGATAATAATATCGTTGGAAATAAAAAAACATCCCGGCAACAAAAACAAAATGAGGATAGTTTAGAGGATGTAAAAGATGAAATTGCTGCCACAAAAGAAGAAATTGAAAATGCGAAAAGTGAAGCGGAACATCTCCTAAAAAAAGCCGAACAAGAAGCCGATATAATTATTAAAGAAGCTATGGAGAAAGCCAAAATTATTGAGGAAGAGTCAAGGGCGAAAGGATACGAAGAAGGGCTGCTTCAGGGAAATGAGGCGGCGAAAAAAGAATTAGAAGAGGCAAAAGAAGAATTAAGAACCAAGTATCATAATAAAGAGCTTGATTTAGAAGAGGAATATTATGATAAGATGAAAGAACTTGAGCCGGAATTTGCTAAGTTGACATGCCAGCTGGTTTATAAACTTACAGGTATTTTGGCAGAGCAAAAACAAGATGTTATAATTTATATCATGAATCGTACTTTGCGGGAAATTGAGAATAGTAAAAATTTTCTGATTAAAGTAAGTGAAGAAGATTATGAAGTAGTAATGAATCAAGTGAATGAAATATACGGAAAAAGTAATCCGAGTATTTCTATTGATATACTGGCTGAGTCAAAATTAAGCAAAAATCAATGTCTGATTGAAACAGATAATGGAATTGTAGATGCAAGTCTTGAAGTACAATTAGAAGGTTTGATTGAAGATATAATGTTAATATCCGGTATGTAGGGGTTGATGATATGAAATCCAATCTAATAGATAAATATGAACAATTATTTCAAAAGTCCTATGTAAAAGAATTAGGAAAGGTTGTAAAGGTAGTTGGATTAACGATAGAATCCGTTGGACCACCTGCAAAATTAAACGATGTCTGTGTGATTACATCGAAAGATGGAACACATAGTGTGAATGCAGAAGTGGTTGGTTTTAAAGATAATCGGATTTTATTAATGCCTTTTGAGAGTGTGGATGGAATCGGCTTGGGGGCTTATGTGGAAAATACCAAGGAACCTTTACAGGTGATGGTTGGAGATGAGATATTAGGTAAAACTTTGGATGGATTAGGAAGGCCCATTGATGGTGAGGAGTTATTTGTTACTAAAACTTATCCCGTTGAAGCACCGGCCCCGGATCCTTTGAAACGTAAAATTATCGATGAGGTACTTCCTTTGGGAGTAAAAGCAGTAGATGGTTTGATTTCTTTAGGAAAGGGACAAAGAATTGGAATTTTTGCCGGTAGTGGTGTAGGCAAAAGTACTTTACTTGGTATGTTTGCAAGAAATACAAAAGCAGATATTAATGTAATTGCACTGATAGGTGAACGAGGAAGAGAAGTAAGAGAGTTTATTGAACGAGATCTTGGAGAAGAAGGAATGAGAAGATCTGTTTTGGTGGTTGCTACTTCTGACAAACCTGCGTTGATTCGAAATAAAGCTGCTAAAACTGCTACAGCAATTGCAGAATATTTTAGAGATCAGGGGAAAGACGTGTTGCTTATGATGGATTCCCTCACACGTTTTTCTATGGCACAAAGAGAAATTGGGTTGGCCTCCGGGGAACCGCCGGTTACAAGAGGATATCCACCGAGTGTGTATTCGGAAATGCCAAAACTTTTGGAGCGGGCAGGTTGTGATGATAGAGGATCTATTACCGGTTTATATACAGTTTTAGTAGATGGTGATGATTTTAATGAGCCAATTACGGATACGGCACGAAGTATTTTGGATGGACACATCATGTTGTCTAGAAAACTTGGACATAAAAATCATTATCCGGCGATAGATATTTTACAAAGTATTTCCCGTTGCATGAGTCAGATAGCAACGAAGGAGCATAAAGAGTATGCTGGTAAATTAAAGAATGTATTAGCGGTATATCAGGAAGCAGAAGATTTGATTAATATCGGTGCATATAAAGAAGGATCGAATCCGGAAATTGATTATGCGATTTCCAAGATTGCGAAAGTAAATGAATTTTTGCGACAGGATGTAAATTCTAAGTATGTATTTGATGAAGAACTGCAATTATTAAAAGATATATTTAAAGAATAGGTGATTGCCTTTGGCTAAATTTGTTTATAAAATGCAAAGCATACTAAATATAAAGTATAAGCTTGAAGAACAGGAAAAATCAAAATATCGTATGGCACACCAAAAGTATCTTGAATCTTTGGAGGTGCTGGAGAATTTTAAACAAAATAAAAGAAAATATGAAAGCCGGTATAAAGAACTGATGCATGGAAGGCTGGATATTCTGGAGCTTAATTTTTGTAAGAAATCCATAGATGTCTGGAAAGAGAAGATTTTTTTTCAGGAACAGGTCGTAAATAAACGACTGGATGACGAAAATCGAGCGAGAGAAAGCCTGAATGAGGTTATGAAAGAACGTAAGATATATGAAAAATTACGCCAAAAGGCTTTTGAAGATTTTTTGATAGAATTGAATGAGGAAGAAAAAAAGGAAATTGATGAATTGGTAAGTTATACTTATAATAAACCTCAAACCAATGAGGAGGACTAAAATGGCTAAGAAAAATGTTAATTCAGAGAAAAGTGAAAATGGTGGAAAGCTGATAGGTGTTATCATTGGCTTATTGATTGTGATTGTCTGGTTAGTGATATTGGTTTTGATTGTAAAATTAGATTTATTTCACTTTGGTTCTAAGGTAATGCGTCCGATTTTAAAGGATGTGCCGGTACTAAATCTGATTTTACCGGAAGCAACGGATGAGGAAACGGCAAGAGAAACAGAATATCCATACAGTACATTAGAAGCAGCGATTACACGTATTAAGGAGCTAGAGCAGAAAGAAGCGTTAACTCAGGCTGAAAATGAGGAATATAAGAATACAAACGCAGATCTTTTGAATGAAATAGCCAGACTTAAAGTTTTTGAAGATAATCAGACGGAATTCCAGCAATTAAAGGAGGAATTCTATTCCGATATTGTTTTCGGTGATAAATCGCCGGATGAAGAAGTGTTTAAAGAGTGGTACGAAGAGATCGAACCGGAATCAGCAGCTGAAATATACCGTCAGGTAGCTTCTGTCTATGAGGCAGAACAAAGAGTAAAAGATACGGCAATGGCTTATGAAGCCATGAAACCGGAACAGGCAGCTGCGATTTTAGAATCCATGACTTCCATGGATGAAGTTTGTGATATTCTTAGTAGTATGACAGACGAGGCAAGAGGTGAGGTTTTAGGAGCAATGGATGAAAATTTTGCCGCAAAGGTAACCAGTAAGTTGCTTCCTTAACCATAAATAAATTTTAAGAAAGGAGGAAAAGAAATGATTGTAAACCCAAGTACAGAGTTATTTTTTACTACTGCTACAAAATCAGTTTCTGACAATTCAGGGAAGGGAAATGCTTTATCGTTTCAGGATTGTATGAAAGAAAAAGTATCAAATGTAAGTAATGGAAAAGACATGGATACAGTGTCTAAAAATGCTGCAAAGGATAATGATTACAAGAGAGACAGTTATAAGGATTCATCTACCCGAGTGAAGCAAACAGAGCAGAACGAAAAAGAAGACATAAAAGAGTTGTCCAAAGATGATTTGGAGAAAATGTCCAATGAAATGAAAGAAAAAATCATGGATCGCCTGTCGATGTCGGAGGATGAATTAGAGGAGATTATGTCGGCTTTGAATTTATCCTGGATGGATTTGTTAAATCCGGATAAACTTCAGATTCTTGTGTTAGCCTGTGAAGGAAAAGGACAGGTAGATTTGCTGACAGATGAGAATTTAAATCAATGTCTTCAGGAAGTACTAGGAGATTTGAATGAGATTTTAAATGATCATGGAGTTGATTTTGAACAACTGGAGTCTTCCGTTCAATCTTTGGATATGAGCGATTTTGATGAAGTTTTAACAGAACAAAAAAGCAAGATTTCTGAAGAGGTTAATATGAAAGCAAATGATGAAGAGCCGGTGAATGAAACCACGAATGAGGCTGTGAAGTCAAATGAGGTTCAAGAAAATCAGAAAGAGAAATCAAGTGATACCACTTCAGAGCATTCCTTTGATCGTAACAAAAAGACAGAGGAACTTCCTGATACAAATAACATGATGAAAGAACAGGTAACGACTGTAGTACAGCAGGATTTCCAACAAATAGTGACTACAGTTAAAGAAATGGACTCTCAGGGTATTGTTTCGCAGGTAGTTACCCAGGTGAAAGTTATGGTGTCAGAAGATACATCGTCTCTGCAAATGCAGTTGTATCCGGAACATTTAGGTAAGTTAAGCATTCAGGTATCTGAAAAATCCGGTGTAATGTCTGCCCATCTGATTGTAGAATCTGAAGAAGCGAAGCAGGCACTGGTTTCGTCCATGAATGAGTTAAAAGACACATTCCAGGAACAAAATCTTAGGATTTCAGAGATTGAAGTAAGCATTGCACCAAAAAGTTTTGAACAACAGGAACAGTCTTCCAAAGATCACCCTACAGATTCAAAAAAATCCGGGAAGTCAGTTCATAGAAATATTCGATTGGAAGACTTGCTTGGTGAAGAAGCAGAAGAATTAATCGAAGAAGAAAAGATAGCTGTGGAAATGATGCAGTTAAATGGAAGTAGTGTTGATTTTACAGCATAGAAGGAGGTAGAAAGTTATGGCATCAGTAATTGATACAACGAATGT
>JAFPAZ010000237.1 GCA_017390645.1 Lachnospiraceae bacterium | reverse complement strand
ATAAGGTTTGCTTCGTATTGTTTTTCCTCTATTTGGGCAAGAGCTTTTGCAACAGTATCTGATAAGCTTTGCTCATCCTCCGGGTCATGGACTTTGAACTCCAAAATAAAAGCATCTTTCTCTCTATCCAGTGGCTCTAGCATTACATCATACCTTCCATAACCACTTTCCCGGTTGGAAGTTACCACATAATCCTCCTTCAAATCTACCAGTAAACCTAATACAAAACCATGGTAAAACCGTTCCGGTTCGTCTCCAAGTACTCCTTTTCCAGTATCGAAATAGCTGAAAGTCTGTAAGGTGATATTTCTCATATATTTATTCATGGTTTTTACGTCGCCCATCAGCAAGGATTTTATAAAACCATTATATGATGACTTCGCAGGTGCAAACCAGCCACTGACCATCCCCCGAAACATAAACAAAACTTCCTTATTGGTTATGGCTAATTCATAATTCGGCTGTCTCTCTACTTCCCCTATATCTTCGTAATCCAGAATTTTCAGATAACCACTTGCCACTAACAAACTCCAGATGGCCTCTTCATTGTTATCCAACTGGTTATATACAATCTGCTCGTCAATAGAATAGAATAAATGCTTTCCTTGCAACAGCTGTTCCATGGACTGCTTGATTTCTTCCCCACCTTCCCGGATTAACTTGCTTACCAGACTGTTGGAACTGGTATTTGCCCAGTAAGTTCCATACTTACCGGTATCCAGAAAATTCAGTATAGACCATGGATTATAAATATCTTCCTGTTCACCAAACACAAAGCCATCATACCATTCCTTGACTTTTTCTTTTTCTTTCCCCAGTCCGTTTGCATCTAGCGCTGCAAACACTTCTTCCTCTGTAAATCCAAAAGAGGTGGCATATTCATCCGATGTGGTAGTTACCACTTTTAGATGATTCAAATCTGAGAAAACTGATTCTTTACTGACTCTGGTAATTCCAGTCATAATGCCTCTTGCCATATATGGGTTTGTTTTGAAGGTGGAATTAAAAAGACTTCTTGTGAAAGATACCATTTCACCCCAATATCCATGAACGTAAGCTTCTTGCATAGGGGTGTCGTACTCGTCTAACAGAATAATCGTCTTTTTTTCATAATAACGACTTAAAAAATCAGCCATTTTATAAATTGCTATGGTTGCATCCACTTCTTTCATATCCATTTTTATGGACCAATAAAATTCCTTTTCGTTCTGCGTCAGCAGGTCACTATTTAGAAGATAATTGTTCTTATCATATAGTTCCATAAGAAGCTGATAGATTCGAAGTTTTGCAGATTCATAATTATCTTCCTTTATACTGGCAAAGGACATACTGATAACCGGATAGGTTCCCTGAAGGCTTCTGAATTTCTCTTCCTTCCAGATGGAAAGCCCTTCGAACAAATCCCCTCTTCCTGCATAATTTACAGAAAAGAATTCTTCTACCATACTCATATTTAAGGTTTTTCCAAAACGTCTTGGACGGGTAATTAAGGTTACGTCATCTCCGCTCTCCCACCATTCCTTAATAAATGAGGTTTTATCAATATAAAAATGATTCTGCTCTCTTAGTTTTAAAAAATCCTGTATTCCAATTCCTACATTGTTCGCCATATCCATTCACATCCTTTCGAAATCCCTTTGATTCGTTACGGTTAGTATAACGGATTTCCTTTTAAAATGCAACGCTCCTCTAAATCGCATTTTAAATCACAAACAACAATATAATAGCAAAACATGAGCCTGGTAATTCATAAAAAGGAACGATTGAGGTGGTTAGTCTCCTACCTTTTCTCTTTCCACTCCACTAATATCTTAGCAATTCTTTCACTGGCATGTCCATCCCCATAAGGATTTACTGCCTTTGCCATTTTTTCGTATTCCTCTGCATTCGTTAAAAGAGTCTTTGCATTTTCAAAAATAGCCTCTTCCTCTACACCAACCACCTTAACGGTGCCTGCATCTACCGCTTCCGGGCGTTCTGTTTCTGTCCTAAGAACCAGTACCGGTACGCCACAGGCCGGTGCTTCTTCCTGTAATCCGCCGGAATCTGTCATAACAAGGAAACTTCTCGCCATAAGATTATGCATATCTTCCACATCCAAAGGATGGATTAAATGTACCCTGTCCAGTTCTCCTAAAATCTCTTGTGCCGTTTCTCTTACCGCAGGGTTCATATGTACCGGATACACCACCTCGATGTCCGGATATTCCATAATGATTCGCTTTACAGCATTGCAAATATTTCGTAGGGGCTCTCCAAGATTTTCTCTCCTATGAGCCGTCATTAAGATACAACGTTTCCCTGTAAAATCAATCTTTTTCAAATCTTCATCTTTATATTCATAATCTTTTTTCACTGTAGTAGAAAAGGCATCAATTACAGTATTTCCTGTAACAAAAACCTCTTCTTTGATGTTTTCGTTTTCCAGATTTTTCTTATTGTTCTCCGTCGGTGCAAAATGCAAAGTGGCAATTCTTCCGGTGAGGCATCGGTTCATCTCTTCCGGAAAAGGAGAAAACTTATCAAAGGTTCTAAGTCCTGCTTCTACATGACCTACCGGAATCTTCTGATAAAATGCCGCCAGTGCTGCCACGAAGGAAGTAGAAGTATCTCCATGTACCAGAACGATGTCCGGCTTTTCCTTTTCTAATACCGCTTCCATTTTCTCAAGCACAGAAGTCGTAATGGTAGTCAGTGTCTGCCTTGGCTGCATAATGTCCAAATTATAATGTACCTTTGTTCCAAAGATATCAATGACCTGCTGCAGCATTTCCCTATGCTGTCCTGTAAGGCACACGATACTTTCAATTTCTTCCTCTTTTTCAAACTGTTTTACCAAAGGACACATCTTAATAGCCTCTGGTCTGGTTCCAAATACACTCATTACTTTTATCATATTGCTACCCGTGCATTTCGCAAGCTTACTTGCGCAACTGTCCCAAAATAAAAGATTGAAAGATAGGACAATTTGCACTTTTCCTTTCTCATATTTTCCAAATTAGGTAATTGTCAAACTATCAAAAGCGTATCTACAATGTTTTTGTTTCTTTTTATCATTTAAACTTTTCCATTATTACATCCCATAGTCTCTGATTTGCCTTTTGTTCATAGTAATCATACAGTTCAGCATAAGCCCTCACTACCCAGCCGGCATTGGCAGTATGAAAAGGGTAACTACGGTCCTTCGCATATTTCCTTCGGTAGTTCTCCAAATACTCTTGCGAACTTTCTATATCCCCCAACTGAATAGCGATATAGGAAAGAACCGGCCATTCAAAGTCTTCCTCCAGTTCTAAAGTCTGCCATGGATGTTCCTTAGAAAGTTCTGAATATAATTTTTCTATATCTTCCTTCTGCGTCAGATACATTCCACAAGCCACCGGATATACCTGGGCAATGGCATAGGGATAAAATTCTTCCATTCCATGGAAATTCAAATAGGAAAAATCCGAATCCATTCCTATTTCAAATCGTTCTTTTTCTGAGTTCCAGAAGTATTCTTTTATTTCTTCCCTGCCTGTTTTCGTAGCCTGTTTAAAAAAGGATTCAAGACTATCTTTGTTTTTCCAGTTTTCTAATTCCTTATTTTCTGAATTCATAAGGCCTGACATCTTTTCATAAGCCTCCAAAACCTCCAGATTATCCATCAGATAATAGACTTCTTTTTCTTTTGAAACCTTCGTCAGTCCATTTTCGCTTATCTCTGTAAGTCTTAAAACGCATAATTCCGTTGCCGCTTCAGCATAGGGGATCTCCTTAAGGCTCCCTCCTTTTTCTACATAAGTGGCAAGAAGATTTAAGTATAAAGCAATATAGGAATCCACCGAATCATAAGACT
>JAFPAZ010000008.1 GCA_017390645.1 Lachnospiraceae bacterium | reverse complement strand
GCTTAGATTTCCTTTTCCAGAATAAATCTTTCAATGACATAAGCAACTCCATCTTCTCTTATCTTTCTTCCAATGCTTAGATTTCCTTTTCCAGAATAAATCTTTCAATGACGTAAGCAACTCCATCTTCTCTTATCTTTCTTCCAATTGCTTAGATTTCCTTTTCTAGAATAAATCTTTCAATGACGTAAGCAACTCCATCTTCTTCATTGGACTTTGTGATAAAATCTGCCACTTCTTTTACCTGTTCTTTGGCATTTTCCATCGCCACCCCAAGTCCTGCATACTGTATCATGGAAGCATCATTAAATCCGTCACCACAGGCAATCATTTCTTCTCTTTCACATCCTAAATATTCCAAAAGCCGTTCTAAAGATTTTGCCTTATCCACACCTTTTGGCATGAATTCAAGGAAAAAGGCTTCTGAGCGGAAAATGCTATAATCATCCCTGTATTTTGCCAATGCTTTTTGCTCTACTCCCGCTAAATAATCGCCATCTCCTGTCATGAGACATTTATTTACCGGAAAATCTACATAATCCACAATGGAATCCACCAGTTTTGTTTCCATTTCATTTAACCTGGCTTCTAAATTGGCATACTCATCATTTTCCACTTCCATCAATACCGTATCACCCTCATAGGTAATCATCACAATCTTATTTTCTTTTGCAATCTCATAGATTTTAGCTACATCTTCCTTCTCCAAAACCCTTTGAAAAATCACCTCTCCTGTCTTACAATCCGTGATTCTTCCTCCATTAAAAGATAAAATGTATCCTCCGGTTTCAAAGAGATTTAACTCTTCTGCTACTTTTTTTGCCCCCTTCGTAGGTCTTCCTGTAGCAATCACAATCTTAACACCCTTTTCCTGTGCCTTTTTGATGGCTGCCTTGGTATTTTGGGTGATTTCTTTTTTATTGTTGGTCAAAGTACCATCAATATCTAACACTAACAATCGGTACATTCTATGTCGCTCTCCTTCGTATCTTTATTTTCCAAAATTTCCATAAACTTTTTACCTGTAATGGTTTCTTCTTTTAGTAAAAACTGTGCCAGCCTTTCCAGATCATCCCTGTGTTCTGAAAGTAGAGAAATTGCCTTTTTGTACGCATCCGACAACATTTGCTTTACTTCTTCATCAATCATGGTTTCCGTAGTGCTGGAACATTTTAACACCGGCCTTCCATCCAGATATCGGTTCTCTATGGATTCCAATGCCATTAACCCGAACCGTTCTGACATACCATACTGCGTTACCATAGAACGTGCCAGTTCCGTAGCTTTTTCAATGTCATTGGATGCACCTGTGGTAATGGACTGAAATACAACTTCTTCTGCGGCTCGACCTGCCACCAATCCCACCAGTGAATCCAGCATTTCTTGCTTACTACTTAAATTTTTTTCTTCCTCTGGCACATGCAATACATACCCCAATGCCCCCATGGTTCTTGGAATAATGGTAATTTTTTGCACAGGTTCAGAATGTTTTAATAGCGCAGATGCCAGTGCATGACCAACCTCATGATATGCGATGATGTTCCGTTCTTTTTCGCTTAGTATCTTATCTTTCTTTTCTTTTCCTAAAATAACGACTTCCACCGCTTCAAATAAATCTTTCTGGGAAACCATGGTTCTTCCCGCTTTCACCGCTCCTAAAGCAGCTTCATTAATAATATTGGCTAAATCTGCTCCTACAGCACCGGCAGTCGCAAGACCAATCTCTTTAAAATCCACCGACTCATCCATTTTTACATTCTGTGCATGTACCTTTAAGATATCTACACGTCCCTTTAAATCCGGTTTTTCCACGATGACTCTCCGGTCAAATCTTCCAGGTCTTAACAAGGCTTTATCTAACACTTCCGGCCGGTTGGTTGCTGCCAAAATAATCAGCCCCAATGAAGTATCAAAACCATCCATCTGGGCTAGCAACTGATTTAAAGTCTGTTCTCTCTCATCATTTCCACCATCACGTCCATTATCTCTCTTCTTTCCAATAGCATCAATTTCATCGATGAAAATAATACAGGGTGCCATTTCCTGTGCCTGTTCAAAGAGGTCACGTACCCTCGAGGCACCAACACCTACATACATTTCCACAAAATCTGAACCGGAAATGGAGAAAAACGGCACATTGGCTTCTCCCGCAACTGCCTTTGCCAGTAATGTTTTTCCAGTTCCCGGAGGCCCTACCAGCAAAGCTCCTTTTGGCAATCTTGCTCCAATTTCCTGATATTTTTTCGGATTGTGAAGAAAGTCAACTATTTCCTGAATAGATTCCTTTGCTTCTTCTTCTCCGGCAACATCTGCAAAAGTAACCCCTGTACTCTTTTCAACATAAACCTTGGCCCTGGATTTTCCAAATCCAAAAATACCACCTTTTCCCCCCATTTTATGCATAAGGAGTCCTAGCATGCCCACCATAAGAAGGAGAGGCAAAACGGAAGTAAGCAACAAATTCCACATATAAGCATCTTCATTGTATTTTCCAACAAACTTAACACCGGCTTCTTCTAACTGTTCTATCAATCTGGTATCTCCAGACAGGCGTTCCGTATAACACTTCTTATTCTCTCCCTCTTTTAACTCAATGTTCAAAAGATTGGTTTCTATGGTTACCTTTTCTACCTTTCCTTCTGCTAAGTACTGTTTAAATTCCTGGTATTCAATATGGGTCCGGTCTTTTTTACTATTACTTAAACTAAGTACCAAATTTAACCCAATCACCAAAAGTGCTAGCAAAAGAATAGACACTCTGTAAAACCAATTCTTGTTTTTATCTTTTCGTTCTTCCGGATTATCGTCATCATCATCGTCGTCATCATTGTCACCCAAAAGTAAGAAATTCCATTTCTCCTTTTTTTCCTTTTTTAGATCCTTTTCCTTTTTGAAATCCTTTTCGTTTTTATCCTTTTTTTGTTTTTTATCCATACTAACCTCCTCTTACGGGTCCTGTTTCAAAAAAGTTCCCTATTTTATACTCCTTTATTCTTCTGCAAAAATACGATTTAGTAGTCCAAAATATCCCTCATTGTATTTTGTTTTATTAATTACCTTTCTGGCTAAAATCGGGTCATCTGTAATGATATTATCCACCCCAAGATTTTTCATACGCTCCAGTTCCAACTCAGAATTTACGGTCCAGACATATACTTCTTTTCCTTTACTATGGGCATTCTGTACGGTGGTTTCTGTTACAAAAACCGACTTTAAGCTTAAAAAATCTACGTATTTTCTGTCATATATATTTCCATATAACATGGCAGTAATATAACCTGTCTTTATCTTCTCATTTGTTTCCTTTACTTTTTTCAAGGAAGAATAAGACATGGAAGTAACCACACATTGATTTTCCAGGTCATATTTTTCAATCAGCTCTACTACTTTTTCTTCAATTCCTTCATTGTGCTTATCCCCCTTTATTTCTATATTTACAATAATTTCACCCTTACAGATTTTTAGAACCTCTTCCAATGTCGGAATCGTAGTACCGATATATTCTTCCGAATGCCAGCTTCCGGCATCCAGCATCTGTATTTCTTCAAACGTCAAATCCCAGACATTTTTCTTTTCTCCCGTAGTCCGTTCCAGACTGGAATCATGCATCAGCACAACTTCTCCATCTTTGGTCAACTGCACATCAATCTCCACGTAATCTGCCATTTCATCGATTGCCAGTTTGACGGCTTCTAACGTATTCTCCGGTGCCCTGACAGAGGAGCCTCTATGGGCACAAATCTGCACAGACCTTAAAGCACTTATGGCAGTATTGGCACCGTTATATATGATGTTGGCAAAATAGTATCCACTCATTAGAATTCCCAATACCAGAACACTGTAAAATCCCAGACGATACCGTTTTCCTGGCAGTTTTACATTTCGTGTCGGAATAAAAACATCCTCCAGACCATCTTCTTTTTTAAACCGGAAATACAGAAGATTTATGATACTGTAGTTACAAAGTATACTCACTGACATAATTACAAGATACATATAGTACTTTAATCGCTGATTTACCACGATAAATAGGGTAAGTGCCAGACTTCTCTTTACAAAAAAGTAAATAATCAAA
Source organism: Lachnospiraceae bacterium (assembly GCA_017390645.1). The sequence continues at coordinate 1,538 of JAFPAZ010000008.1, read as the reverse complement.
GTGCATACCAGCAAAATAACAACGTATAACAATAGATATGCAACTATCAGCAGAATATTTACAATCAGTCCATATCCTAAAACATACCTTGTCCGTTTCCTGGTAAGAGAAAAACTCTCTTTTAAGGATTCCAGAAAACCTTTCTTTTCATAAATGCTGATAGACCTTGCAAAAATACACCGGATAAAACAATAACACAAAACAAGAACTGCCAGAACGCAAAAAAACTTTACCCAGTCATTTCCAAGAATATACTTTTTTCCAAATGTCCTTAATGCCTTCGGTAGCTTAATTGTACGTAAAATATCAATTAAAACAGGATAACTAAGCAATAAGGCCATGACAAGAGAATGCAAAAGCCAGACCAGATTTTTAGGATGAAATATTTTGATAAATCCCTTTACACTGGAAGAAAACAAACGGAAAATCCCCATCTTATACCCATGGGCACTGTAATGAAAGCAGTTATTTATGGCATATATCTCCACCATAAAATATGCACTTATAATAAATAAATACACGGCAATTATAAAAATACTGGAGGGTTTCTTTAAAATCGCATAGATATTATTTCTGGTAATATAACTATACTTTGAAAATTTGATTATTAAATTCAGACATTGATAGGTTAAAGGAACCATAACCAAAAGCAATATAATTTTATATATTATTTCATATAATACCAGTGAACCCAGATTATATTTCACGAATTTTTTCCATTCTTTAAACATAATTTTGTTTCCTTCCCAATAAGGTAATACAAATTATTTTATCACAAATCCCTAATAAGGTGAAGTGAAAAATAAATGATTTTTCTTGAGCCTTCATACAAAATATGTTAAAATACTAAACCAGGTGATGGAATTGAAACAAAAAAGAAATAAACTATTAAAAATCATATTTAGCAGAACCATTATTTTTATTTTATTACTATGCATCCAATTGGCAATCCTTTTTGCTTACTGCATCTGGATGCAGGAGTATATGATCTATATTTATGGTGGTTTTACTGCCCTTGCGGCGTTTTTGACACTTTACATCATTAACCGTGAAGATAATCCGGATTATAAACTTGCCTGGATTATACCAATTTTGGTATTTCCTGTTTTTGGCGGATTATTTTATTTATTTATCAAGTGTCAACTGGGTTCCCGCATTCTGCATCATAAAATTACAGAACGGGTAAAGGAAACCAGACCTTACCTGAAGCAAAAAAAAGAAGTATTGGAAAAGCTAAAAAAAGAAAACCGTTACGTGGCAAATCTTGCCTCCTATATGAATTCTACCATGTATTTTCCGATTTATGAAAATACCAACGCAAAATTTTTTCCTTTAGGAGAAGATAAATTTGAAGAAATGAAAATCCAGTTAAGAAAAGCAAAAAAATTTATCTTTCTGGAATACTTCATCGTGGAAGAAGGAAAAATGTGGAATGAAATTCTTGAAATCTTAGAAGAAAAGGCAAAGGAAGGTGTGGAAGTCCGTTTGATGTACGACGGAACTTGTTCTTTATTCAAGCTGCCTCATAATTACCCTCT
>JAFPAZ010000236.1 GCA_017390645.1 Lachnospiraceae bacterium | reverse complement strand
TATGCAATTGATAACAGCGCTTTTTCATCCGGAAAAGTATCCGGAACTGGCAGCAAAGAAATGGTGGAAACCTGTCATATATATTCTTTTTTGGACTTTTTTCGTAACGGCAGTAGTAAATTTTATCAATATTTCTGTGAATGGAATAGAAAAAGAAGAACTCAAGGAGAAGATTCCTGAATTTCAGATTCAGGATGGAGTACTGCAAATTGAAGGAGGAGTCTATGAATTTGCAGACGAGGAATATTCGCTTCATATCGTGGCAAATACCGATATTTCAGAGTTTGCGGCAGAAGACATTAAGGGTGAAGGGATACAGGAAGTATACATTACAAAAGATAAAATGGATGTGTATCTTTTGGGTGAGAAATATAGTACCTTTCCGATTTCCATGTTTGCAGCAGAGGGGTTAACCAAAGAGGCACTGGTGGAATTTATTTATATCTCCGCATGGATTGTTTCAGTGCTTTTGATTGTATTTGAAGGTCTGGCATTTTTCCTACAGACCTTGATGTATGTTTTAACGACATCCTTTATTGCAGATATTGTAGCAAAATATATGGGAAAACGGATTGCCTTTGGAAAATTGTTTAAGAGTGGTATTTATGCTTCTACATTCGGAGTTTTTTGCCAGTTGTTCCAGCTTTGGCATATCTTACGTGGCGTAGAGTACGAGCCGACGGTATTTTATTATCTAAGCTATTTCTTCACGATCATTTATATGGTGAGGGTCGTAATAAAGTGGAAGGATGAAAAAACTGAGATTTAGAGTTATTAGAGTGATTTGAGAGTAGTTGGAATTATTTAGAGTTTCGGTTTTGGATGGAGATTACTATGAAGTATGTAAAACAGTTTATGATAATTATGATATTTTCTTTTCTGGGGGAGATTCTTTACGGACTACTGCCATTTCCGGTACCTGCAAGTATTTATGGACTGATTTTACTGTTTTTGGCATTGCTTACCGGATTAATAAAAGAGGAACAAATCAAAGAAACGGCAGATTTTTTGGTTGAAATTATGCCGATTCTGTTCATTCCGGCGGGAGTTGGTCTGATGACGAAATGGGAAGCCTTGAAGAGTTTGTTATTGCCACTGATTCTAGCGATTACCTTGGGAACTATATTTACCATGGTGGTGACCGGAAAAGTGACAGATTGGATATTAAAGAAAAAGGGAGTGCAGGAAAAGTGAAAGAAACCATTATGAATTCGGCTTTTTTTGGAATTGCTCTTAGTCTTTTGGGATATTGGGTTGGAGTCTGGTGTAATAAGAAATTTCGGGCACCGATTTTCAATCCTTTATTAATTGGGATTTTATTGGTGATTCTTGTTTTGATAGTAGGAAAAATTGACTATAATGTATACGAAATTGGTGGTTCCTATATCAACTTTCTATTGACACCGGCAACCATTTGTTTTGCACTTCCGTTATACCGGCAGATAAAACTGTTAAAACAGCATTTTCTGGCAATTATGGCCGGGGTTTTATCCGGAGTCATCGCAAGTGCGGCAAGTATTTTAGGGCTTGCAGTGGCATTTTCCCTTTCTCATGAAGAGTATGTAACATTTTTGCCGAAATCCATTACCACTGCCATAGGAATGGGGGCTTCGGAAGAACTAGGGGGAATTGTAACCATTACAGTGGCGGCCATTGTGCTTACGGGAATCATAGGAAACATGATGGGAGAAGCAGTGATGAAACTGTTCCGGATAAAAAATCCCATCGCAAAGGGAGTGGCACTTGGTACCTCTTCCCATGCCATGGGAACTGCAAAAGCGTTTAAAATGGGAGAAATTGAAGGGGCCATGAGCAGCCTTTCTCTTGTGATAACAGGGTTATTAACAGTCATCGCGGCAAACATTTTTGCCGGATTTTATTAACCGACTTGTTTCTTTTTTAGATTACAGAATCACGGTATTCCTTTGCATTTGAGAAAAATTCCATGATTTTTTCCTCATCTTTATTTATAAGGATTTCTTTAAATTCCGCTAAGGATTCCTGATAAGAATCCAGGTATTTTAAGATACAATCTGTATTGGAAAGGCAGATGTTCTGCCACATCTGGGGTGAGGAGGAGGCGATTCTGGTAGTACTTTTAAATCCTCCCGCCATTAGGTGTCTCATGTGCTGTTCCAAATTATCGT
>JAFPAZ010000235.1 GCA_017390645.1 Lachnospiraceae bacterium | reverse complement strand
ATCTACTCTGTTTCGTCTATAACTACCTTCTTTAAATCCTGTAATTGTCCAAAAGTTCCTTCAATCATTTCCAAAAATCCTTTTAAACTACCATATACATTATCCATTGTATCTTTACTACTCTGAGTTTCCATAGATACTTCTTCCGAAACTTCAGACAAACGTGAAATACTGTCTACAATGACTTTATTCGCTTTAAATATCTGCCTAACTTCATGTGACATACTTTCAACTCCTGTATGTACCTTATGCATTCCATCTTCCATTGCCTCAAAACTTGTATTTACCTGTTTTACCTTTTCTCTTTGAATATGAATGCTTTCCGCAGATTCCATGATTCCTTCTTTTGTTTCATTGGTAACCATGGTAAGTTCCTGAATAGTAACCTGCTCCTGTTGTGCTGCCTTATCTTCAATAATCTTCTTATCTTCCTTAATAAAAGTAATAATAAGATTAATGGCTTTTCTTGAACCGAAGATACAAACAAGAATTCAGCAATTGTATCACTCAATATATGTTTTGAATAATTTCGCAATTACCTATCTAAAATTCTAAATTCCCGAAGTTAGTAAAGTACTTATATTGTACCTAATTTCACTAGTATTATCAACCACTATTTAGAAAAAAGGTATGTTTCCCTGTTAAGAAAACATACCTTTTTACCATATTAATTCTCTACATATCTTGTAACCCTCCACCAACATGGTAATATCACATTAGTGCATTTCCTGTTTACAAGTCACCTATAGATTTTTAATCTCTTCTAATTTTTCCTGAATCTGTCCTGACAATGTTTCTACCATTCTTGTGCTGGCAGAAATCTCTTCTGTGGATGCTGCCAGATTAGAAATACGTTCATCCACCTGCAGAATATGTTTGGATAAATTTTCTGCCTGTTCTATCAATGTCTGCATAAATCTTCGAACTTCAGTGGAATTATAATTTGATTCCTCTGCAGCCTCTTTACTGGAGTTGGAAAGATTTTTAATTTCACTGGCAACAATGTTAAATCCTCTTCCTGCCTCTCCGGCTCTGGCAGCTTCAATGGAAGCATTTAAGGAAAGAAGATTGGTTTGGGCTGCAATACCGGAAATAGCAGCATTATTATTTTCAATACTACCTAAGAACTCTGTGATATTCTGGAATATTTCCATCATATCACTGGTAAACTTGCTGACATCCTGCATATCATGTGCAATCTCTGTACTCTCTCCTGCATTGGAATCATTTCCAGCAGTAATTTCCTCTAAAGAATGCATCAAATCATCAAAATGAGCTGCAATATCTGCTAAAATCTTACCTACTTCTTCTGCCTGCTTTAATTTATCCTCAGCCTGTCTTTGAACCTGCTCGTTCAATTCTTTTGCAAGGATGGTTTCTTCCATCGCCAAATCCTTGGCATAATGCACACAGTTATCTTTATTGTTTACACCACGATAAATGGCTTCTGCCATGGCACTACAATTCGCATAACCACAAGCAGAACAGTCAATATGGCGTTTTTCCTTCGTATCCTTACCCATATCCAGGAAGATTTTTTCGATATCCTTCTCTGATGCTTTCTGGTTCTTCATTTGCATAGAGCGGTCTGTATAATGGCGGATATAATCATCTAAATTCAGGTTCTTAAACTGGGCATTTAATGCAGCCAGTCTCTTTTTCGGAGTCATATTCTTACCCCATGCACCTTTTTTCTTCATGCTGCTTTCCCGAATATCAAAAAGATTCATAAGAGTGTCATCACCTACAGCTTTAGACTCTTCTACACCTGTACCATACAAACAACCTTGGGAGCAATTTAAGGCATCCACCATAAATGGAAGTTTCTTTCCTTTTTCCACTCTCTCCTGATATTGATGCAGGTATTCATACATATGCTTTTCGCCTTCTGCCTGACGAATAAAAATATCCTCACCAAGGAACCAATATACATTCTCCTTTAAACCACCTGGCATTGGATACACAGAACCAAGACCATATTCAATTTCATCCTTCGCAACTTCTCCACCAGAAAGATTATGGTTTTTTATGTACTCAACTAAATGTGCAAAGGTCACATTATAAGAAATATAACCTCCACAGTTCGGGTCATCAATTTCATTCTTTTTCGCAATACAAGGGCTGATAAAAGCAAGTTTATCATTTATTCCCATGTGTTTCTTTGCATAGATGGCACTACACATCATAGGACTATGTACCGGCATTAGTTTCGGTAATAATTCCGGAAGATATTTCTCAATATATCCTACTACCGCAGGACATGGCTGGGAAATTCCACCTAGAAAATTATGAGAAGTAATATAATTCAAATATGCCCAGGTCGTAATGTCTGCACCAAAAGAAACGCTAATAATATGATTTACCCCGGCAGCCTTTAAAATACCTAAATATTTCTCATATTCTTTCGGATAATTCGCCATAAATGCCGGTGCAACTAAAATCGATATCTTCGCTCCATTTTTTAAATCTTCAAAGAAACGCTCTGTATCATCATTAAAAGATCTCGCACCATGTCTACAGGCATCAAAACAAGCTCCACAAGCAATACAAGCATCCTCATCTACAAAAATCTGAGTTTCTCCATCCGGGATTTCCACTGCATGATTGGCAGTAGCCACCGGACATACGGAAATACATTTGTTACATCCGATGCATTTTTCATTGGTATACACCAATCCCTTTTTTACTTCCATACCTATCCTCCATTCTAAGAACGCATTTGACATGAAATCAGACTCCCTCTCTCCATACAATGTCACTTTTTCCTTGCGTTCTTAATTTATCTGCTTCTTTTTAGTTTACCATTATTAATACATTTTTTCAATAAAAACCCCAAAATTGTATGGAAATTTGTTGATTTTAAACAAATCAAAAATTTATTTTTCATATAGAATCCCGCCCTTCCCTTGCGAAAAAAATAAAATTTTGCTATACTTCCTTCTGACGGAAGCGGAAAATTTCGCATAAAATTTCCACAATAGAAAGAAGGAATTATTATGTTAAAAAAAATAACATCGGTACTCCTTGTTGCGACCTTAATCTTATGTATGCTGACAGGATGTTCCGAAAACAAGGAATCTACGAAAACCGATACCAAAACCAACTCTTCGGAATCACTTCCAGAGGAAAATCAGGGAACGAAAAAAGACATTAACATTGGATGTATGAAAGGTCCTACAGCCATAGGTATGATAAAGTTACTTTCTGATTCAGAAACCAGCAAAAACAACTATATCTACACCATTGCAGGAACTGCAGATGAAATTAGTGTAGGCTTGGTAAATGGGACTTTAGACATTGCGGCAGTTCCTTGTAATCTTGCCAGTGTCTTATATCATAAAACAGAGGGCGAAATAGTAACCATTGCAGTAAACACCTTAGGCGTTCTTTACATTGTAGAATCCGGCGACTCCATTCAAAGCGTTAGTGATTTAAAAGGAAAAACCATTTATTCTACCGGTCAGGGAACCACCCCGGAATATACCTTAAGATTTTTGTTAACTTCCGCAGGCTTAGACCCTGACAAAGATGTTACCATAGAATATAAGTCTGAAGCTTCTGAAGTCGTAGCAGTCTTAAGTCAGAATCCGGATGCTGTAGCAATGCTTCCTCAGCCTTATGTTACTGTGGCGCTGAACAACAATGAAAATTTACGCATTGCCCTTGATGTTACCAAAGAATGGGAAGAAAGTTCTGACAGTACTGTGGTTACAGGTGTTATTGTAGCCCGCAAATCCTTTATTGAAGCCAATCCGGAAGCATTTGAAAACTTTTTAGCTGAATACAAAGATTCTACTACATATGCAAATTCTAACATTGACGAAACCGCAGAACTTCTTGAACAGTACGACATTTTCAAGGCTGCCATCGCAAAAAAAGCCATTCCTTATTGCAATGTAACCTATATGGACAACGAAGAAATGGTAAACAATGTTACTGCATATTTAAACGTGTTATATGAACAAAATCCATCATCCATAGGTGGAAGTTTACCAGAGGAAGGAATGTTCTATCAGAATGACAAATAGAACCCATACTAAGAAAAAAATAGTGGTAAAAACACCACTCATATATTTATTTTGTATCTTATTATGGATTGCTATCTGGCATATCACAGCCACCATTCTTTCCAAAGAAGTATTTCTTCCTACTCCAGGCAGGGTGTTTCTGGTACTTTTTAAGGAACTCCTGCCTTCCAAAGAATTCTGGCTCAGTGTGAAAACATCTTTTCTACACATTGGAGCCGGATTTTTCTTAGGTTCAGCTTTAGGGATATTATTGGCAATCCTTTCTTATGTAAGCAAAGCCATTCGGATATTTCTCTGGTTTCCTATAAAAATCGTGAAATCCATCCCTGTTGCATCTTTTGTAATCCTAACTTTGTTATGGTGTCCCTCAAGAAACCTTTCCATTTTTATTTCATTTTTAATGGTTTTACCTGTTTTATACATTCATACCTTGGAAGGATTACAACAGACAGATAAAAAAATGTTAGAGATGGGACAGGTTTTTCGCATATCCATATTAAAGAAGATTCGGTATATTTATCTTCCACAAATATTGCCCTATGTATGTTCTGCAAGTTCCCTTGCCATTGGTATGGCATGGAAATCAGGAATTGCCGCAGAAATCATTGGACTTTCCAAAGATTCCATCGGAAACCAGCTTTATCAGTCCAAAATATACCTTATGACACCGGAATTGTTCGCCTGGACCATTGTTATTGTAGTATTAAGCATTGCCTGTGAACAGCTTGTAAAAGGCATCACCTTTTTAATGCTCGGAAAGAAGGGGAAGGAATAACATGAATTCTGCTTGTATTGAACTAAAAAATATCTCTTATGCCTATGAAGAGAAAAAAATATTGGATGGTTTTTCTATACAGTTTCCGGAAGGTGAAACCACAGCTATTATGGCACCCTCCGGAAAAGGAAAAACCACCCTTTTACACCTAATCGCAGGACTCCTTACTCCCCAGGATGGAAGGGTGGTATTTTCAAAACCAAACCCACGAATTTCCATGGTTTTTCAGGAAAATCGCCTGGTGGAATCCGCACGTGTATTTCAAAATATAAAACTAGTAAATCCCGCTCTTTCTAAAGAGGAAATAACAGCCCTCTTAGCCTCATTGGAACTTGAGGATTGTTATTCCAAAAAAGCAGGAAATTTAAGTGGTGGACAATCCAGAAGACTTGCTATCGCAAGAGCCTTAGCCTGCCAATATGATATTCTTCTCTTAGATGAACCTTTCACCGGACT